>NZ_JBHZGN010000019.1:0-123627 GCF_049334135.1 Metapseudomonas cellulosilytica
CACCAGTGTCCTGGAGGGCGTGAACAACCGCATCAAGGTGATCAAGCGCATGGCCTATGGCTTTCGGGACTCGGTCTACTTCTTCCTGAAAATCAAGGCCGCCTTCCCCGGGAAAGCGCGATGAACCTTTTTTATTCGGGTAGGGTGGATAGCGCTTTTCTATCCACCACCTGCGCGGACCTGGACACCAATGGTGGACCGATGAAGCGTGGTCCACCCTACGGATATACGTGTCGCCTGGTAGGGCAGCCGTAGTCCACCATTGCGGTGCCAGCCATCCCGGCTACCAGCCGAAGATTTCCTTGAGGAAGGGAATGGTCAGCTTGCGCTGGGCCTGGAGCGAAGCCTGGTCGAGGATGTCCAGCAGATCGAACAGCAGGTTCATGCTGCGCGGGCCGCGGGTGAGGATGAACCGCGCCACCTCGTCGGTCAGATGCAGGCCGCGGCGCGAGGCGCGCAGCTGCAACGCGCGCAATTTTTCCTCGTCGGACAGGGCGTGCAACTGGAACACCAGCGCCAGGGTCAGGCGCGATTTCAGGTCCGGCAGCTTCACACCGAGTTCGCGGGGTGATTTGCTGGCCGACAGCAGCAGCTTGCGTCCGGCATCGCGCAGGCGGTTGAAGAGGTGGAACAAGCCCTCCTCCCACTCCGGGCGCCCAGCCAGGGCATGCAGGTCATCGAGGCACACCAGCTCGCACTGCTCCAGGTTGTCGAAGACCTCCGGCCCGTAGTGGACCAGCTCGTCCATCGGCAGGTAGATGGCCTGTTCGTCGCGCTGCTCGAAGCGCAGGCACGCGGCCTGCAACAGGTGGCTGCGTCCGGCTCCCTCGCCGCCCCAGAGGTAGATCAGGCTTTCGGTCCAGCCGGCATCGGGCTCGCACAGCCGCTCGACATAGCCGAGGGCCGCGGCGTTGGCGCCGGGATAGAAGTTGGCGAAGGTGGCGTCGTCACGCAGACGCACACTCAAGGGAAGCTGGATCGGTGTCATGCCGTACTGGAAGGGTCGTCGGGACCGCTACTCGACTGTCCGTAAAGATCGGAAAGTTTATAGAAATCATGCGCATGGCGCAGCAAAACCATGATGATCGCCGCCACGGGCAGGGCCAGCAGCACGCCAGTGAAGCCGAACAGCTGCCCGCCGGCAAGTATCGCAAAAATTACCGCTACCGGATGCAGGCCGATGCGATCGCCCACCAGCAGCGGGGTCAGCAGCATACCCTCGAGCAACTGGCCGACGGTGAAGACGGCTATGACGCCGATCAGCGGATAGAGTTCGAAGCCGCCGAACTGGAAGAGCGCGGCCACCAGTGCGGCACCGAATCCGACCACGAAACCCATGTAGGGCACGATGCTGGCCAGCCCCGCCAGGAGCCCGATCAGCAGGCCCAGGTCCAGCCCCACCAGCATCAGGCCGACGGCATAGATCAGGCCAAGGGCCAGCATCACCAGCATTTGGCCACGCAGGAAGGCCCCCAGCACCTCATGGCATTCGCCCACCAGGCCGACGACATAGCCCTCGCGGCTGCGCGGAAGCAAGCCACGCAATTTCGCCACCATCAGATCCCAGTCCCGGAGCAGGTAGAACCCCACCACCGGGATCAGCAGGAAATTCCCCAGCCAGCCCATCAGCGCCAGGCCCGAAGCCGTGACCTGGGCCAGCAGGGCGCTGGCGATGTCGGTGGTCTGGCCGAGATGGCCGCCGAGCACCGCCTTGAGCCTGTCCAGGCGCCAGAAGTCATGGGGCAGCCCCAGCCGCGACTGGATCCAGGGCAATGCGCTCTGCTGCAACCAGTCGAGCATCTGCGGCGCCACCTCATAGAGACGCAGCAGCTGGCGGCCGAGCATGGGCAATAGCACCAGCAACAGCGCCAGCAGGATTATCCCGAACAGGCCGAACACCAGCGCCACGCCCCAGGTGCGCGACAACCCGAGGCGCTCCAGGCGGTCCACCAGCGGGTCGCCCAGGTAGGCCAGCAGCATGCCCACCAGGAAGGGCGAGAGCACCGGGTGCAGCTGATAGACCAGCCAGCCCAGCAACAGCAAGCCACCCAGCCACAGCCAGCGGCGCGAATCGGTCATGTCAGGCCCTCATCCTTGCGTAGCGGAATTTCCGTCCCCATTCCCAGATGTACTGGACACCACTGCACAGCGTCACCACCAGCACCACCCAGCTCAGCGGCCAGCGCACCGGGGCCAGTGCCGGCGCCAGGCTCATTTCCAGCAGCAGGCACAGCACCAGGACCATCTGCAGCAGGGTACTCAGCTTGCCCAGCCGACTCGGCGTGAATTGCGCCGGACCGGCCAGCATGCGGAACAGCCCGGCACCCAGCAGTAGCAGCAGGTCCCGCAGAAAGATCACCAATGCCAGCCAGACCGGCAGCAGCTGGGTAATGCTCAGGCAGATGAAGCTGGTCACCAGCAGGAGCTTGTCCGCCAGCGGGTCGAAGAGCGAGCCGAAACGGCTCGTCCAGCCATAGCGCCGGGCGAGGAAGCCATCCAGGGCGTCGGAGCCGCCCGCCACGGCGAACAGTACCAGGGCCTGGACGTACCGGTCGGACAAGAGCAGCCCGGCAATGGGAAGAACCAGTGCCAGGCGCAGCAGGGTGAGCAAATTGGGCAACTGGTGCATGGCATCCCCGTCACGGGTAGGCCAGCAGTTTACGCCCGCTACCAGTGGAAGCGCAGCAGGTTGTTGCGCGGTACCACCTGGGGCGCCGGTGCTGCCTGCGGATCAGCGCCCGGAGCCGGGGCCGGGGCCTCCGGCGGCGACTCCTGCAACCCGACCAGGGCCAACTGGGCGCGCAATTGCTCGGGGCTGGCATTCACGCTGTACTCCAGGCGATCACCCTCGACCTTGACCAGGCGCGCGCCGAAAGGCTCCAGCAGGCGAGACAACTCGGCATAGCGGGCCAGATCGGCGCCCTGCACTTCCAGCGCCAGGGCCTGCCCGGTGCCGGGGGCCACGGCGAAGCGCGACGCCAGGCGCTGGCTCACCGAGGCCATCACCGCATCGGCCAGGGCAGCGCTGTCGGCCGCCTCAAGGGTCCCCTGCTCGCGGTTGTCGCCCATCCAGAGGCGCCACTGCGCCTGCCACTTGCCATCGGACTCGCTGGCGTCCACCGCCAGCAGGACATCCGCGCCATAGCGCTCGGAGGCCTGGGTCAGGGCGCCAGGTGTGGCGGAAGTCAGCTGTTCGGGGGTCGCCAGCAGTTGCTCGTTGAGGTCAGCCAGCGGCAAACGCAGGGGCAGGCCACGGTTCTGCGCGGCCTGGCCCAGCAGTGCGCCCGCTTCCTGGCCGTCGCCCACCAGGCTGGCCCCCTCGGCGGAGCGATTCAGCCACCAGGCGAGGATGACCGGGCGATTGGCGCTCCACAGGGGTACGCCGGCCTGGCGCAGGGCGCGTTCAGTGGTGATCGGGTCGAAGTCCACCACCAGTTCCTGGCCTTCGTAGCCGTACTGGCTGATGAGCTGCTGCGGGTCCTTGCGCAAGGCTTCCAGGGCCGGCGTCTGCGCGGCCTTGGGGTCGCCTGTGAGGCGCTGCACCAGGGTATCCAGGGCGCGTACCAATGCCTGGTTGCGCTCTTCCGGCTGCTGCGAAACAACGGGTTCGCGCACCTGGTAAAGGTCGGGGACCGATTCGGCATGGGCCGGCAGGCCGAGCAGCGACAGGCAGAGCAGGAACATGGAAGCGATCAGGCGCATGGTGGAGTCTCTGTGGGGCGAACAGGTGCAGCATAGGCCGCAATCGAAGGGCTATACCTTAAACAGCCGTCTGCCGCGGGGCAACGCGGGTGTTTTCACAGCCTTTTCGCCAAGGCCGACCGCTGCCGATGGCCGCTACCGGGCAAGCCTGATAAAATCGCGCGCCTTCGCAAACCGGCAGCCAGACTTGCCGGTCGATCCTCGAATTTCCCCTATAGGCCTGGATTTATGAGCAAGCAACCCTCCCTGAGCTACAAGGACGCCGGTGTAGACATCGACGCTGGTGAAGCCCTGGTCGAACGCATCAAAGGCGTGGCCAAGCGCACCGCGCGCCCGGAAGTGATGGGCGGCCTGGGCGGTTTCGGCGCCCTCTGCGAGATCCCGGCCGGCTACAAGCAGCCGGTATTGGTATCCGGCACCGACGGCGTTGGCACCAAGCTGCGCCTGGCACTGAACCTGAACAAGCACGACAGCATCGGCCAGGACCTGGTGGCCATGTGTGTCAACGACCTGGTGGTCTGCGGCGCTGAACCGCTGTTCTTCCTCGACTACTACGCCACCGGCAAGCTCAACGTCGACGTGGCCGCCACCGTGGTCACCGGCATCGGCGCCGGTTGCGAACTGGCCGGCTGCTCCCTGGTGGGTGGCGAAACCGCCGAAATGCCCGGTATGTACGAAGGCGAAGACTACGACCTGGCCGGCTTCTGCGTCGGCGTGGTGGAAAAGGCCGAGATCATCGACGGCTCCAAGGTGCGCACCGGCGACACCCTGATCGCCCTGCCCTCCTCCGGCCCGCACTCCAACGGCTACTCCCTGATCCGCAAGATCATCGAAGTCAGCGGCGTCGACATCGAGCAGGTACAGCTCGACGGCAAGCCCCTGGCCGACCTGCTGATGGCCCCGACCCGCATCTACGTCAAGCCGCTGCTCAAGCTGATCAAGGAAACCGGCGCGGTGAAGGCCATGGCCCACATCACTGGCGGCGGCCTGCTGGACAACATCCCGCGCGTCCTGCCGGACAACGCCCAGGCCGTGATCGACGTCGCCAGCTGGCAGCGTCCGGCCGTATTCGACTGGCTGCAGGAACAAGGCAACGTCGACGAGACCGAGATGCACCGCGTGCTGAACTGCGGCGTGGGCATGGTCATCTGCGTCGCTCCTGAACAGGCCGAAGCGGCACTCAAGGTCCTGCGCGAAGCCGGCGAGCAGCCCTGGGTCATCGGTCAGATCGCCGCGGCCGCCGAAGGCGCCCAGCGCGTCGTGCTGAACAACCTGAAAAGCCACTGATGGCCGCACGCTGTGATGTGGTGGTGCTGATCTCCGGCTCCGGCAGCAACCTGCAGGCGCTGATCGACAGCATCACCAGCGACGACCATCCAGCCCGTATCCGCGCGGTGATTTCCAACCGCGCCGATGCCTATGGCCTGGAACGCGCGAAGCGCGCCGGCATCGATACCCGGGTACTGGACCACAAGGCCTACACCGACCGCGAGGCCTTCGACGCCGCCCTGATCGAAACCATCGATGCCTACACCCCGCAGCTGGTGGTGCTGGCTGGCTTCATGCGCATCCTCACTCCCGGCTTCGTGCGCCACTATCAAGGGCGCCTGCTGAACATTCATCCCTCGCTGTTGCCCAAGTACAAGGGCCTGCACACCCACCAGCGTGCACTGGAAGCCGGCGACACCGAACACGGCTGCAGCGTGCACTTCGTCACCGAAGAACTCGATGGCGGCCCTCTGGTAGTACAGGCCCTGATCCCGGTAGAGTCGGATGACACGCCGGAAAGCCTGGCCCAGCGGGTTCACGTACAGGAACACCGCATCTACCCGCTGGCCATGCGCTGGTTTGCCGAAGGCAGACTGTGCCTGGGTCCGAACGGCGCCGAACTGGATGGACAAGCGTTGCCTCCCTCGGGGCAACAACTGCGTAACTAGGAGATTCGCCAATGCGTCGCGCCTTGCTGTTGCTCCTCGCCTGCTTCACCCTGCCCGCCATGGCGGCCGAACTGAAACCCTTCGAAGCCAGCTACACCGCCGACTGGAAGCAATTGCCCATCAGCGGCACCGCCGGCCGCAGCCTGAAGCAGCTCGACAACGGCCGCTGGGAACTCGACTTCGAGGCTTCCATGCTGGTTGCCAGCCTGAGCGAAGTGAGCACTTTCCGCGTCGAAAACAACGCCTTCCTGCCGCTGACCTACCGCTTCAACCGCAGTGGCATGGGCAAGAGCAAGCAGGTGGAGTTCGACTTCGACTGGGCCCAGAAGCAGATCATCGGCAACGATCGCGGCAACCAGGTGCGCCTGCCCTTGAACCGCGGCCTGCAGGACAAATCCACCTACCAGCTGGTGCTCCAGCATGACGTCGCCGACGGCAAGAAGAGCATGAGCTACCAGGTGATCGACGGTGACGAGATCGAAACCTACGACTTCCGTGTGCTGGGCGAAGAACGCGTGCCCACCGAGGCCGGCCTGGTGGACGCGATCAAGGTGGAGCGCGTGCGCGATCCCACCCAGAGCAGCCGCAAGACCGTGCTCTGGTTCGCCAAGGACTGGGACTACCTGCTGGTCCGCCTGCACCAGGTGGAGAAGGACGGCAAGGAATACCAGATCATGCTCAAGGACGGCACGGTGGACGGCAAGCCGGTGAAGGGCCTGCCGAAGTAACACCTCCCCTTGCACAAGGAACCGGGCCTCGCGCCCGGTTTTTTGTGCCCGCGAGAAAGCACGGAACCCTGGTCTGGCCCCATGTTCGCGAAACAGGCTGATACTGGAAGGGGAAACCAGCGACGCCAACAGCGCCTATGCTGTTCAACCGGCCCGCCGCAGAGGACAACGCCATGACCGAGGAATACCTGCCGCTCTCTTGCGACCTCTACGACTACATCGAGATCGCCTGCCTGCACCGCTACCAGTTGCATATAGAACTGGCCGGCGGCGCCCGCCTGGACGCCCGCGCCATGACCACCCTGACCACGCCGGACAAGGAGGAATTTCTCATCGTGCAGAACGAGGGTGGCCAGGAACGCCTCAGGCTGGACCAGATCACGGCGATCACGCCGCTGACGGAAGGGGCGAGCTTCGGGCGGGTGTTGCTGGGGAATCAGATCTGCTGAAGGTGAGGGCCGGGCTTCGGACATCCTTGTAGGATGGGTGGCGCTTGCGATACCCATCAGCTCTGTCCGCATGGGTATCGCTCCGCTCGCGGAACGCCGCCCGACCCATCCTACGAGCAGGGCCTGTCCCCGGTATTCCGCGAAAAAAAACCGGGCCAAGGCCCGGTTTCTTCACATCACCACATCAGGTCATCCGGCACCTTGTAGGCTGCATACGGATCATCCGCATCCGGCTCTTCCACCTGGGTGTTGAGCAGGACCACGCGGCGCGGGTCGCGCTCCTGGATGCGCAGGGCGGCATCGCGCGGGATCACCTCGTAGCCGCCGCCGTGGCGGACGATGGCCAGTGAGCCGCGACTCAACTTGTCGCGCATCAGGGCGTTGACGGCGATACGCTTGACCTTTTTCTCGTCGACGAAGTTGTAGTAGTCGTCGCTGGTCAGCTTCGGCAGGCGGGTGCCTTCGATCAGTTGCTTGATCTGCGCCGCCTTGGACTTCTGGTCGGCCTTCTCCTGCTGCTGGCGGTTCAGCTCCTGGTCGCGGGCGGCCTTCTCGGCCTGGGCCTGGAGGGCGGCCTGGCGCAGGGAATCGTCCTTCTCGACCTGGTTCTTCTTTTCCAGGCGGGTCTGCTTCTGCTGTTGCTTGGTGGCCTGCTTGACCTGTTTTTCGTTTACCAGCCCGGCTTTCAGCAGCTGGTCGCGGAGGGAAAGGCTCATAAAGGAATTCAGTCTCTCGAGTTGTCAGGCTGTTGAAAAACTACCTGCGTTGCCCGGCCGTTGTTGAAAACGGCCTCAAAATGCTCATTTACCGCGCGTAAACTGCGCTTTTTCGGCCGTTTTCGCCTAGGCCAGGCTGCCTCGCCAACGTTTTTCAACAACCTGCTAGCAACCAAGGCTGAGTTTTTCCTGTTTCTTGGCTTCGCCCCAGAGGGCATCCAGTTCTTCCAGGGTGCAATCTTCAATGGGACGACCCGCTTCACGCAATGCCTGCTCGATGAAACGGAAGCGCCGCTCGAACTTGCCATTGGCGCTGCGCAGTGCGGTTTCCGGGTCCACCTTGAGGTGGCGGGCCAGGTTGACCACCACGAACAGCAGGTCGCCGACCTCGTCGGCGATGGCCTGCGGGTCGTTTTCGCTCATCGCCTCCAGCACCTCGTCCAGCTCTTCCCGCAGCTTGTCGATCACCGGCAGCGCCTCGGGCCAGTCGAAGCCCACCTGGGCGGCGCGCTTCTGCAGTTTGCTGGCACGGGACAAGGCCGGCAGGGCGGTGGGGACGTCGTCCAGCAGGGACAGTTGCTCGGGAGCGGCGGCCTTCTCGGCGCGCTCCTCGGCCTTGATCGCTTCCCAGCGTTGCTTGATCGCCGCCTCTTCCAGACGCGCCATGTCCGGCGCTCCGTAGAGGTCGCCATCCGGAAAGACATGGGGATGGCGGCGCACCAGCTTGCGAGTGATGGCATCCACCACGCCGGCGAATTCGAAGCGGCCTTCCTCCTTCGCCAGCTGGCTGTAATAGACCACCTGGAACAACAGGTCGCCGAGTTCGCCGGGCAGATGGTCGAAGTCGCCACGCTCGATGGCATCGGCCACCTCGTAGGCTTCCTCGATGGTATGCGGGACGATGCTCGCGTAGTCCTGCTTGAGGTCCCAGGGGCAGCCGTACTGCGGGTCACGCAGCCGAGCCATCAGGTGCAGCAGGTCGTTGAGTTGGTACATGACGGGGTCCTGTGGCGAGTCCGGGTAGGTTGGCGCCGAGCCTGCGAGGCCCAACGGCGATGTTGGGCTTCACTGCGCTCGGCACCCACCTACGGATCAGGCAGCTCTGTTACGCCGCGCCTCGATGATGTTCGGCAATTGGGCAATCCGCGCCAGCAGCCGTCCCAGCGCATCCAGCCCCGGGATCTCGATGGTCAGCATCATGGCGGCGGTGTTGTCTTCCTTGTTGGAACGGGTGTTCACCGCCAACACATTGATCCGCTCGTTGAGCAGCACCTGGGACACGTCGCGCAGCAGACCGGAGCGGTCGTAGGCACGGATGACGATATCGACCGGGTAGGTCTGCACCGGAGCCGGGCCCCAGCTGACCTGGATCATCCGTTCGGGCTCGCGGCCGGCCAACTGCAGGGCCGACGGGCAATCCTGACGGTGGATGCTGACGCCTCGGCCGAGGGTGATGTAGCCGACGATCGGGTCGCCCGGCAGCGGCTGGCAGCAGCCGGCCATCTGCGTCAGCAGGTTGCCCACGCCCTGGATCTGCACGTCGCCGCGCCTGCCTGGCTTGTGATGGGTGACCCGCCGCGGGATCAGCTCCAGCTGCTCGTTGTGGCCGCGCTCGGGCTCCACCAGGGCCTGGGCGCCGTTGACCACATGGGCCAGGCGCAGGTCGCCGGCGCCCAGGGCCGCATGCATGTCTTCGGCCGAGCGCAGGTTGCACTTCTCCGCCAGTTTCTCGAAGTCCACCGGCGGCAGCGCAAGGCGCGAAAGCTCGCGCTCGAGCATGGCCTTGCCGGCAGCGACGTTCTGATCGCGGGCCTGCAGCTTGAACCAGTGGACGATCTTCGCCCGGGCGCGCGAGGTGGTGATGTAACCCAGGTTCGGGTTCAGCCAGTCGCGACTCGGCGCACCGTGCTTGCCGGTGATGATTTCCACCATTTCGCCGGTCTGCAGGCTGTAGTTCAGCGGCACGATGCGCCCGTTGATCTTGGCGCCGCGGCAGTTGTGGCCGATCTCTGTGTGCACCCGGTAGGCGAAATCCAGGGGCGTGGCGCCCTTGGGCAGGTCGATGGCATGGCCGTCGGGGGTGAAGACGTAGACCCGGTCGGGCTCGATATCCACCCGCAGCTGCTCGGCGAGGCCGCCGATGTCGCCCAACTCCTCGTGCCATTCGAGCACCTGGCGCAGCCAGGCGATCTTCTCTTCGTAGTGGTCGGAGCTCGACTTGACGTCGGTACCCTTGTAGCGCCAGTGGGCGCAGACCCCGAGTTCGGCTTCCTCGTGCATGGCGTGGGTGCGGATCTGCACCTCCAGCACCTTGCCGTCCGGGCCGATCACCGCCGTATGCAGCGAGCGATAGCCGTTTTCCTTGGGGTTGGCGATGTAGTCGTCGAATTCCTTGGGGATGTGCCGCCAGAGCGTGTGGACGATGCCGAGCGCGGTGTAGCAGTCGCGCACCTCGGGCACCAGCACGCGCACGGCGCGCACGTCGTAGATCTGGCTGAATTGCAGGCCCTTGCGCTGCATCTTCCGCCAGATGGAGTAGATGTGCTTGGCGCGGCCGCTGATGTCGGCCTTGATGCCGGTGGCGGCCAGTTCCTCGCGCAGCTGCTTCATCACGTCGGCGATGTACTGCTCGCGGTCCAGGCGACGCTCGTGGAGCAGCTTGGCGATCTGCTTGTACTGGTCCGGCTCCAGGTAGCGGAAGGAGAGGTCCTCCAACTCCCACTTTATATGGCCGATGCCGAGGCGGTGGGCGAGCGGCGCGTAGATGTCGAACACCTCGCGGGCGACGCGATGGCGCTTCTCCTCGTCGGCGTTCTTCACTTCACGGATGGCGCAGGTACGCTCGGCCAGCTTGATCAGCGCCACGCGCACATCATCCACCATGGCCACCAGCATCTTGCGCAGGTTCTCCACCTGCGCCTGGGTGCCCAGCACCATGGACTGCCGGGGGTTGAGGCTGGCGCTGATGGCCGCCATGCGCAGCACGCCCTCGATCAGCTTGGCCACCACCGGGCCGAAGCGCTGCTGAACGGCCTGCAGCTGGATCTTGCCTTCGCGTACGCCGCGGTAGATCACCGCGGCCACCAGGGATTCCTGGTCCAGCTTCAGGTCAGCGAGGATCTCGGCGATCTCCAGACCCGTCTGGAAACTCGAGGAGCCCTCGGACCAGCGATTCTGCGTCGCTATGGCCTGCTGTTCGGCGTCGCGGGCGAACTCGCACGCCTCCTTGAGTACCGCGCGGTCGAGCACCGGGTCGAGGCTGATGACATGGTCCAGCCACGCCTCGAGATTGATGCTGCCGTCCGTATTGACCGGCTGTTGCGCTCTCACCTGTACCATCTTGCCTACCTTCCCTACGACGTGAACCCCTCACGTCGAACTGTCGCCAGCCTCTGTCGTGCCGGTCGGATTACGCGGGCTTCCTAACCCGCCTCGAATAACGCCATGGCCTCGACATGGGCCGTCTGAGGAAACATGTCGAGGATCCCGGCCTTCTTCAGCTGGTACCCCTGCTTGACCAGCTCAGCGCTGTCACGCGCCAGGGTCGCTGGGTTGCAGGATACATAGACCACTCTTCGCGCACCGGTTGCACTTATCTGCCGAACGGCTTCGAAAGCACCATCGCGCGGCGGATCGAGCAGTACGGCATCAAAGCCCTGCCGCGCCCAGGCCACATCGGCCAAGGGGTTCGACAGGTCGGCCTGGAAGAAATGCAGATTTTCCAGACCATTGGCGACGGCATTGCCGCGCGCCCGTTCCACCATCGCCTCGACGCCCTCTACCGCCACCACTTCGCGCACCTGGCGCGCCAGCGGCAAGGCGAAATTGCCGAGCCCACAAAACAGGTCCAGCACCCGGTCACCCGGCTGCGGGTTCATCCAGTCTAGCGCCTGCGCCACCATTGCCTCATTGACCGCGGCGTTGACCTGCACGAAGTCGCCGGGGCGATATTCCAGTTCCAGGTCCCAACGCTCCAGGCGGTACCCCAGGCGCGCATCGGGCTGGTCCGGGCGGGGCTCACCCTCGCCGTGCAGCCAGAGCTGCGCCTGGTGCGCCGCGCAGAATTCGCGAAGGCGTCCGAGATCGGCCGCGCCCAGCGGCTGGGTGTGTCGCAGCAGGAGCGCCGACGCGGTGCCATGGAAGAATTCGACATGCCCCACCGCCTGGGGTTTCTCCAGGCCGCGCAGCAGTTCGGGCAACGCACGCATCAATGGCTGCAAGGGCTGTACCAGTACCTGGCAATCCTTGATGCCGACAATCGCTTGGCTGGAAGCCGCGCGGAATCCCACTTCGAGCTGGCGCGCCTTGGCGTCCCAGCGCACGGCGATGCGCGCGCGGCGCCGATAACCGAATTCGGCCCCCACAAGTGGGGAAACCCACATCTGGGGCTTCAGGTCGGCGAAGCGCGCCAGCTGTTCGGCCAGGGTGCGTTGTTTCAGGGCGAGCTGTTCGCTGTGGGGCAGGTGTTGCAAGGTGCAGCCACCACAGTGACCGGCATGGGCACAAGGCGGCACCAGCCGCTGCGGGCTGGCGCTCAGTACCCGTTCGGTACGGGCTTCCACCACCTGGCTGCGGGCGGCGAGCACGCGCGCCTCGACCTCCTCGCCGGGCAGGGCACCGGCAATGAACCAGGTGCGCCCTTCGACGAAGGCGATGCCGCGACCATCGTGGGCCAGGCGCTCGATGGTCAGGCGCTGCTTCTTGCCCACCGGGACTTGCTGGGTGCGTGCGCCGCCGCTGGGCTGGAAGCGCAGGCCGGTGTTACGCCGGGACATTCGGGTCTTCGTAGATGCCAGTGGAAAGATAACGGTCGCCACGGTCGCAGATGATCGCCACCAGGGTGGCGTTCTCCACCTCGCGGGACAGACGCAGCATGGCCGCCACGGCACCGCCAGAGGAGACGCCGCAGAAGATGCCCTCTTCGCGGGCCAGGCGGCGCATGGTGTGCTCGGCCTCGCTCTGGGCCATGTCGATCACCCGGTCGACGCGGTCGGCCTGGTAGATCTTCGGCAGGTATTCCTGGGGCCAGCGGCGGATGCCGGGGATAGCCGAACCTTCCTGGGGCTGCAGCCCGACGATCTGGATGTTCGGGTTCTGCTCCTTGAGGTAGCGCGACACGCCCATGATGGTGCCGGTGGTGCCCATGGAGCTGATGAAGTGGGTAATGGTGCCCTGGGTCTGCTGCCAGATTTCCGGGCCGGTGCCAACATAATGGGCTTCCGGGTTGTCGCCGTTGGCGAACTGGTCCAGCACCTTGCCACGACCACCGCGCTGCAGGCTTTCGGCCAGGTCGCGAGCGCCTTCCATGCCCTCCTCGCGGCTTACCAGGATCAGCTCGGCGCCATAGGCGGTCATGGCGGCCTTGCGTTCGGCGCTCATGTTGTCGGGCATGATCAGCATCATCTTGTAGCCCTTGATGGCCGCAGCCATGGCCAGGGCGATGCCGGTGTTGCCCGAGGTGGCCTCGATCAGGGTGTCGCCAGGCTGGATGTCACCACGCAGTTCGGCGCGGGTGATCATCGACAGGGCCGGGCGATCCTTGACCGAACCGGCGGGGTTGTTGCCTTCGAGCTTGACCAGGAGGGTGTTGCTGGTTTCGCCGGCCAGGCGCTGTAAACGCACCAGCGGGGTGTGGCCAATGCAATCGGCGATTGTGGGGTACTGCAGGGTCATGGCGGGCTTCGCAATCCAGACGCAGGGGGTGCCTATGATAGCGGCAAACCGGGCGGCGCCAAATCGCACAAGCGTTTCGGCTTATGGCGTGCAGCTATATATATGTGCCGGAATCGAATGACTGACGCAGCCATAACCATTTCAGCCCCACAGGCGGGGTTGAACGTCGGCACTGGTTTTACAGGCTGAATGAAAATAAATACTATTCGCTTCCTACCCGTATCTCTCGGTACCCCGCCATGCTTCTGCACATTCCCGGCATTTTCACCACCGACGAAGCCGCCCGAATCCGCGAGGCCCTGGAGCAGGCCGAATGGCTCGACGGCAAGGCCACGGCGGGCTACCAGTCGGCCAAGGCCAAATACAACGAGCAATTGGCCGAGGGCGACCCACTGGCCCGCGAGATCAGCACCGCCATGCTGCAACGCCTGTGGAACAACCCACAGTTCATGTCCGCGGTG
Organism: Metapseudomonas cellulosilytica; assembly: GCF_049334135.1. Taxonomy (NCBI): domain Bacteria; kingdom Pseudomonadati; phylum Pseudomonadota; class Gammaproteobacteria; order Pseudomonadales; family Pseudomonadaceae; genus Metapseudomonas; species Metapseudomonas cellulosilytica. Next base: position 13,667 of record NZ_JBHZGN010000019.1, read on the forward strand.
CTGCCAAACAAGGTCTATCCCCCCCTGTTCAACCGCTATCGCGGCGGCGGCACCTTCGGTTACCACATCGACAACGCCGTGCGCGCCATCAAGGGCAGCCCCGAGCAGGTGCGCACCGATGTCTCCGCCACCCTGTTCTTCAGCGAGCCGGACAGCTACGACGGCGGCGACCTGGTGATTCAGGACACCTACGGCGAACACCGGGTCAAACTGGCGGCCGGTGATCTGGTGATCTACCCCGCCAGCAGCCTGCACAAGGTCGAGGCGGTTACCCGTGGCGCACGCCTGGCCTCCTTCTTCTGGGTGCAGAGCATGGTCCGCGAGGACAGCCAGCGCACCCTGCTGTTCGAGATGGACCAGGCGATCCAGAGCCTCACCCGCGATGTGCCGGACCACCCTGCCCTGGTCCAACTCACCGGCAACTACCACAACCTCCTGCGCCGCTGGGCCGAGGTCTAGGCCGTGGGCATTCCCCTGAGCCGCACTGAAACCCTCGACGGCGATGAACTCGGCCAGCGCCTGGCCGGTGACCCGCGCCAGGCGGCACGCGCCATTCTCGCCGCGGCCCGCGAGGGCGTCACCGCAGCGCAGACACTGCTGGGCCAGATACTCCTCGACGGCAACGGCATCGAGCGCGACCCGGCCCTGGCGCGCACCTGGTTCGGCATCGCCGCCGAAGCTGGCGACGCCATGGCGCGCAACATGCTCGGTCGCTGCCTGGAACAGGGCTGGGGCGGGCCGGAGGACCTGGAGGGCGCTGCCGGTCAATACCGCAAGGCCATCGGCGACGGCCTGGACTGGGCCATGTACAACTACGCCGGCCTGCTGGCCAGCGGGCGTGGCGTCGAGCGGGACGCGCATGGCGCCTTCACCCTCTATCTGCGGGCCGCCGAGATGGGCCACGCCAAGTCGATGAACCTCGCCGGGCGCTATTACGAGGAAGGCATCGCGGTCGATCCCGCCCCCGAAATCGCCTTCACCTGGTACCGCCGCTCAGCCGAGGCCGGCGACTTCCGCGGCCAGTTCAGCCACGCGGCGGCACTGGCCTCCGAGGGCAAGGTGGACGAGGCGATCACCTGGCTGCAACGGGCATTGCTCGGTGGCAACCTGAACTTCCTACGAATCAGCCGCGCCAGCCTGGCCGAAGCGCCCGAGGCGCGTATCCGCACCCTCGCCCTCGCCTACCACCAGCGCGCCGCCGAACTGGGCGACGACAGCGACCGCCAGGCGCTGCTGGACTACCAGGCCACCCTCGGGGTCTGAAATATCAGGCGCTGTTCGGCCAGCAGGGGGGTTCCCTGCTGGCCAGATACGGGCGAGGGTGCGATGGATGCCTTGCTTGAAGATGCAGCTGCAAATTCGAACGACTACCCAATGCCACCGGCGATTCTGGCGAAACTGCCAGCAGATTCCCATCCGCTGAGTCGCTACACTGCGCTCAAAGCGCATGGGGAGGATGGGCGTGTACAAGGATCTGGGCATCAAGGGCCGCGTGCTCATGCTGACGCTGCTGCCCACCAGCCTGCTGGCGCTGGTACTGGGCGGCTATTTCACCTGGGTGCAGCAGGCCGACATGCAGGCCCAGCTGCTGCAGCGCGGCCAGATGATCGCCGAACACCTGGCGCCGCTCGCCGCCCCGGCGCTCATCCGAGGCGACGCGGTGCTGCTGGAGCGCATCGCCGACCACGCCCTGGACCAGGCGGACGTGCGCGCCGTGAGCTTCATCGGCGCGGACCACAAGCGCCTCGCCCACGCCGGGCCACGCATGCTCAACGAAAGCCCCGATGAGCCGGGCGACAACCTCGCGCTCGCGCTGAGGAGCAATACCGAGGCCACCCGCTTCCTGCAGCCGGTATTCGAGCGCCACCGCGTGCTCTCCGGCGACAAGGCATCGCCGCGCAACGACAACCTGCTGGGCTGGGTGGAACTGGAAATGTCCCACCAGGGCACTCTGCTGCGCGGCTACCGCAGCCTGCTCGCCAGCCTGCTGCTGATCGCCACCGGGCTGAGCGTCACCGCCCTGCTCGCCCTGCGCATGAGCCGTGCGATCAACGAACCCCTGCGACGCATCAAGCAGGGCGTCGCGCTGCTCAAGGAAGGCCGCCTGGAAACCCGCCTGCCGCCACTGGGCAGTCATGAACTGGACGAACTGGCCTCGGGCATCAACCGCATGGCCGAGGCGCTGCAAACCGCCCAGGAGGAGCTGCAGCACAACATCGACCAGGCCACCGAGGACGTGCGCCAGAACCTCGAGACCATCGAGATCCAGAACATCGAACTGGATCTGGCGCGCAAGGAGGCCCTGGAGGCCAGCCGCATCAAGTCCGAGTTCCTCGCCAACATGAGCCACGAGATCCGTACCCCGCTCAATGGCATCCTCGGCTTCACCAACCTGCTTAAGAAAAGCGACCTCACCGCGCGCCAGCAGGACTACCTGGCCACCATCGAGAAATCCGCCGACAACCTGCTGGGGATCATCAACGAGGTACTCGACTTCTCGAAGATCGAGGCCGGCAAGCTGGTGCTGGAAAACATCCCCTTCAACCTCCGCGACCTGATCCAGGACACCCTCACCATCCTCGCCCCGGCTGCCCACGAGAAACGCCTGGAACTGGTCAGCCTGGTCTATCGCGACACCCCCTTGCAGTTGATGGGCGACCCGATGCGCCTCAAGCAGGTGCTGACCAACCTGGTGAGCAACGCCATCAAGTTCACCCGCGAAGGCACCATCGCCGTGCGCGCGATGCTCGAGGACGACAGCGACGACGAGCTGGCGCAACTGCGCATCAGTGTCCAGGACACCGGCATCGGGCTGTCCGACGCCGACCTGCGCGCCCTGTTCCAGGCCTTCACCCAGGCCGACAACTCCCTGTCACGCCAGACCGGCGGCACCGGCCTCGGCCTGGTGATTTCCAAGCGCCTGATCGAGCAGATGGGCGGGGAGATCGGGGTCAGCAGCACACCCGGCGTGGGCTCGGAGTTCTGGATCACCCTCAGCCTGCCCAAGTCCCTGGACGAGATCGACGACGGCTTCCAGCCCAGCCTCGACGGACGCCGGGTGGCGATTCTCGAACCCCAGGAGCTGACCCGCCAGGCACTGCACCATCAACTGGAAGACTGCGGCCTGGAGGTGCTGGAGTACCCCAGCATCGACACCCTGGTGGACGAAGTCGCCGCGCGCCGCCTCGGCAATCGCCCCATCGGCCTGGCAGTTATCGGCGCCGACGTCCAGGCGCTATCGCCGGAACAGCTCAGCCAGCGGGTCTGGGAACTGGAACAGCTCGGCTGCAAGAGCCTGGTGCTCTGCCCGACCACCGAGCAGGCCCTCTACCACCGCGCGCTGCCCGAAGCACACAGCCAGCTGCAGGCCAAACCGGCCTGCACACGCAAGCTGCAACAGGCCCTGAGCGGACTGGCCAGCCCGCGCCAGCCACGCATCGAACTGGCGCAATTGAACAACAGCCGCGCGCCCCGGCTGCTCTGCGTCGACGACAACCCGGCCAACCTCCTGCTGGTGCAGACCCTGCTCACCGACATGGGCGCCGAGGTACGCGCCGTGGACAGCGGCTTCAACGCCATCGAGGCGGTGCAACGCGAGCGCTTCGACCTGGTGCTGATGGACGTGCAGATGCCCGGCATGGACGGTACCCAGGCGACCGAGGCAATCCGGCGCTGGGAAAGTGAACAGCGCATGGACCCCGTGCCCATAGTCGCCCTCACCGCCCATGCCCTGGCCAATGAGAAGCGCGCCCTGCTCCAGGGCGGCATGGACGACTACCTGACCAAGCCCATCGGCGAGCGGCAGCTGGCCCAGGTGGTGCTGAAGTGGACTGGCCTCAGCCTCGGCGCACAGCCAGCTCAGCGCCATGGCCGGGAGGATCAGCAGCACGATGCCCTGGACGTGCTGGATCCGGACGAAGGCCTGCGCCTGGCCGCCGGCAAGGCCGACCTCGCCGCCGACATGCTGTCGATGCTGCTGGCCTCCCTCGACGCCGACCGCGAGGCGATCCAGCAGGCCGCGCGCAATGGCGATCGCACGGCACTGCTGGAACGGGTCCACCGCCTGCATGGCGCCACCCGCTACTGCGGCGTGCCGCAGCTGCGCGCAGCCTGTCAGCGCAGCGAAACGCTGCTCAAGCAGAATGACCCGACTGCCCAGCAGGCCCTGGACGAACTTGATGCGGCCATCACCCGCCTCGCCGAGGTGGCCAGGCTGGAGGCATGATCCCGGACAAGATGCGATAGCCGAACGCCAGCTATGCTGCTGAACAACCAAGGAGACCCCATGCGCACCATTCTGTTCAGCAGCCAGGCCTATGACCGCGAAAGCTTCCTCGGCGCCAGCCCCACCTTCGAGCTGCACTTCCAGCAGGCGCGACTGACACTGGACACCACCGCCCTGGCCAATGGATTCGACGTCGTCTGCGCCTTCATCAACGATGACCTCTCCGCGGCGGTACTGGAGCGCCTGGCCAGCGGTGGCACGCGACTGATCGCCCTGCGTTCGGCCGGCTACAACCATGTGGACCTGGCCGCCGCCAGGCGACTGGGCCTGACCGTGGTCCGAGTGCCGGCTTACTCGCCCCATGCCGTGGCCGAGCACGCGGTGGCGCTGATCCTGGCCCTCAACCGCCGCCTGCACCGCGCCTACAACCGCACCCGTGAAGGGGATTTCACCCTCCACGGGCTGACCGGCTTCGACCTGGTGGGCAAGACCGTGGGCGTGGTCGGCACCGGCCAGATCGGCGCGACCTTCGCCCGCATCATGGCGGGCTTCGGCTGTGGCCTGCTGGCTTTCGACCCCCAGCGCAACCCGAGCGTCGAAGCGCTGGGAGCGATGTACGTCGATCTGGACGAGTTGCTCGCCAACAGCGACATCCTAAGCCTGCACTGCCCGCTCAACGACGCCACCCGGCACCTGATCAACGCCCAGAGCCTCGAGCGGATGAAGCCCGGCGCCATGCTGATCAACACCGGACGCGGTGCCCTGGTGGACACCCCGGCGCTGATCGACGCGTTGAAATCCGGCCAGCTCGGCTACCTGGGCCTGGACGTCTATGAAGAAGAAGCCAACCTGTTCTTCGAAGACCGCTCCGACCTGCCCCTGCAGGACGACGTGCTGGCCCGGTTGCTGACCTTCCCCAACGTGATAGTCACCGCCCACCAGGCCTTCCTCACTCGCGAGGCCCTGGCCGCCATCGCCCGTACCACGCTGGACAACATCAGCGCGTGGGCCGCCGGGCGGCCGTGCAATCAGGTGGACGCCTAGGCCGTGGTAGGATGCGGACCCCAGCCGGAGGACCTATGGCCGAACACGATTTTCGCTACACCCTGCTCAACCCCGCCCATACCCTGAACGAATGCCGCGCCCTCTCGCCGGGCCTCTATCAGGTCACCGGAACCGGCGGCTCGATCAAGGCCGGCGACACCCTGCTGGTCACCCTCAAAGGCAGCCGCGACCTCAGCATGCGCCTTTGCGTGGACAAAGTGCGTCATCTGATCAATCCGCCCGGCCAGTGGCTGGCGGTGGCCAAGGGCCCGGCCTTCAAGGAGCTTTCCATTCACAATTGGCACGTGGACTGCGATGCCTGCGGCACCCGACTGGACTTCGAGTTCGCAGTCGACGGCGGCCTCGGCAAGCAGGCCCAGGCCCCCGCCGCCGAAGCGCGCATTGCCGAACTGGGCTGGCGCAACCAGGCCGGGAAGCACTACTGCCCGAACTGTCGTCAGGAGGACGCACAATGACCCGGAACAGCCTGCTGCTGGCCGCTCTCGCCGCCGCCGTTTCCGGCTGCGCCACCGACCGCCCGCAACTGGAAACCGGCACGACCTACCAGGTGGAATGGATCGGCGAACGCCCGCTGATCGACCGCAGCCACCTGACCATCACCCTGGGCGACGACAATCGCGCCTACGGCAACGCCGGCTGCAACCACTGGTTCGCCACCTACAGCCTGGAAGGCGACAAGCTGACCTTCGGCGCCGCCGGCAGCACCCGCAAGATGTGCGCCCCCGCCCTGATGGAGCAGGAACAGCGCTTCCTCGATGCCTTGGGCAAGGTGCAGCGCTGGGACATTTCCCCCATCGACCAACTGCGCCTGTGGCCGGCCGAAGGCAAGCCGATCCGGCTGTGGCCGGTGGAAGGCTGAGCACAGCACTGAAGTCCGTTCTTTCTTTGTAGGGGCGAATTCATTCGCCAAGGGCAGCAACGCTGCCCCTGCGACCTCGAAGGGCAGACCTTCGGCCTGCTTGGCGAATGAATTCGCCCCTACAGAACAGCGCGGCCGTGCCTCAGAACAGGGATAGTTGCTCGACCGCGCCACGCAGGTCCTGCAACCTCACCCCCACCCCGATCAAGCGCACCGGCTTGTCGCCACGGGCGAAGGCCGTGCTGAGCAACTGCCGGTAACTGTCCAGGTCACGGCGGGCACCGGCCTGTTCGAGGGTGGTCTGGGTGAAATCGTGGAATTTCAGTTTCACGAAGGGCTTGTCCGGCTTGTAGCTGCTGTCCAGCCGCGCCATGCGGCCACGCAGCTCGTCGAGCAGGGCCGGCAGCTGCGCCAGGCACGCGTCCAGATCCGGCAGGTCATGGTCATAGGTGTTTTCCACACTGATGGACTGGCGCCGGTTATCCACCTGCACGCTGCGATCGTCCTGGCCACGGGCGAGGTTGTAGAGGCGCTCGCCGAAGCTGCCGAACTCCCGCGCCAGCGCCAGCTTGTTCCATTCCCGCAGATCGGCGCAGGTGCGCACGCCAAGGCGCGACAGCTTTTCCGCCGTGACCTTGCCCACCCCGTGCAGCTTGCTCACCGGCAACACTGCGACGAACTCGTCGACCTGATCCGGGGTGACCACGAACAGGCCGTTGGGCTTGCGCCAGTCACTGGCGATCTTGGCGAGGAACTTGTTCGGCGCCACTCCGGCGGACACCGTGATATGCAGCTCCGCCGCCACCCGCCGCCGGATCTCCTGGGCGATGCGCGTGGCACTGCCGTTGAAATGCGGGCTGTCGGAAACGTCCAGGTAGGCCTCGTCCAGGGACAGCGGCTCGATGATCTCGGTGAAGTCGCGAAAGATCTGGTGGATCTGCCGTGACACGGCCTTGTAGGCATCCATGCGCGGCCGGACGATGGTCAGGTCCGGGCACAGCTTGACCGCCGTGCGCATCGGCATGGCCGAACGCACCCCATAGGCCCGCGCTTCGTAATTGCAGGTCGCCACCACCCCGCGCTTGTCGGGCGAGCCGCCCACTGCAAGCGGTTTGCCCGCCAGCCCGGGGTCGTCGCGCATCTCGATGGCGGCATAGAAGCAGTCGCAGTCAATGTGGATGATCTTTCGTTGCGGCATGGCAGCTGAGGCAGGCGAGGAAGGATGTGCAACGCCGGACGAGCCCGCGGACCGGGTCATGATACCGCAGCAGCAAACGGTCTCCAGTCCGGCGGAAACGCTTCGAATATCCCGTCGGAGAGCTGTGCCGTGCCGTTTTCGATCGCTAAATATTTGAGGGAAAAAGATTTTTCCGCAAATATCGTTTGACACACCTTCGTGGAAATGTAGAATGGCGACCGCGGGATGGAGCAGTCTGGTAGCTCGTCGGGCTCATAACCCGAAGGTCGTTGGTTCAAATCCAGCTCCCGCAACCAACATCAGGAAAAGGCCACTCTTCGGAGTGGCCTTTTTCGTTTGGCCAAAGAATAAGTATTTGATTTAAATAGCAGAAACCATTTGACAGAGCCCTGCCGATCTGTAGAATTGCCGCCGCGGGATGGAGCAGTCTGGTAGCTCGTCGGGCTCATAACCCGAAGGTCGTTGGTTCAAATCCAGCTCCCGCAACCAATTCTGAAAAGGCCACTCAAGCGAGTGGCCTTTTTCATTTCCGCCCCTCCCCCTCCCGCCCGTCCAGGCTGTTCGTCAACCGCCCATCCCGCCAGGCCCCAGCCTCTATACTTGAAGCGCACCCATCCGGTGGAGATTGGCCATGGCTGCGTACTGCACCTCAAGCGAGGAAGTCGAGTACCTGAACCGTGCTCTGCGCACCTTGAGCGGGTGCAATCGCGCCCTGCTGCGTGCCGAGAACCCGTGCTTCCTGTTCCAGGAAATCTGCCGGGTGGTGGTGGAAGAAGGCGGCTACCGCATGGCCTGGGTCGGCCGGGCCGAGCACGATGAAGCGCAGTCCGTGACACCCTTGGCCCATGTCGGACTCGACCAGGCCTATGTGGACTCACTGAACATTACCTGGGCCGACCGCGAACGCGGACGTGGCACCACCGGCACGGCCATTCGCACCGGCGCCCCGACCATCACGCGGAATATCCTCACAGACCCCAGACTCAACCCGTGGCGGGAAAGCGCCATTACCCACGGCATCGCCTCGGTGCTGTCCCTACCCCTGCGGGTGGATGGCGAGATCTTCGGTGCCCTGGCCATCTGCGCCAAGGAGCCGGATGCCTTCGGCGAACGGGAGCTGGCGCTGCTCAGCGAAGCCGCCGACGACCTTGCCTTCGGCCTCCAGGCCCTGCGCATCAAGGCACGGCGCCGGCAGGCCGAGCTCCAGGTGGAAGCCCTCAACCGCGCCCTGTCCACCCGCGTGGCGGTCAACCATGCGGTGATCCATGCCACCAGCGAAGCGCCGCTGCTGGCAGAGATCTGCCGGGTGCTGGTGGACGAATGCGGCTATCGCCAGGCCTGGGTCGACTACCGCCAGGACGATCCGGTGCGTCCTTATAAAGTGATGGCCTGCAATGCCGCCAACGGCGTCTGCCAGGGGTGGGGCGCGGGCGGGCATGACGACGGCTTTCACAGTCAGCTGGAAACCGCCCTGCAGGCCGGCGACCCGCTGGTGATGCGCGACCTGCTCGACGATCCTGCCGCCGCGCTGCATCAGGAGGCACTTGAGTATGGCTTTGCCGCAGCCCTGGCCCTGCCGCTGCGGGTCGAAGAACAGCTCATCGGCATGCTGGTAATCATGGCCACCGATGCCGACGCCTTCGACGAGAAGGAAGTGGGGCTGCTGCTGGCCATGGCCAATGACCTGGGCTTCGGCATCGCCACCCTGCGTACCCGCGCGCGGGCGGCGGAAGCGGAGGCAACCATCCGGCGCATGGCCTACGAAGACGCCCTGACCGGACTGCCCAATCGGGTACGCCTGCGCGAACTGCTGGAAACCGCGATCACCACCGCGCGTCTGGAACGCCGCTCATTCGCCCTGCTGCATCTGGAAATCGCCCGCAACCAGGAGATCAACGAGACCCTCGGCTACCGCGAAGGCGATCGCCTGCAAGTGGAGATCGCCACCCGCCTGAAGCAGGTGGTGGGCATGGAGCGTACCGTGGCGCGCATGGGCGAATGCGAGTTCGCCGTGCTCATGCCCAATGGTGGCGCCGAGCAGGCCTCGCAGCTGGCCAAGCAGATCCTGATGGCGCTGTATGACCCGGTGGAATTGTCCGGCCTGTACCTGGAGGCGCGGGCGAGCATCGGCATTGCCCTCTACCCCGGCCACGGCACGGCCCCCGAAGCACTGGTTCGCCGCTCCGGCAGCGCCATGGAACAGGCCAAGCGCTCCAATGCCGGCTTCGCCGTGTTCCAGGGCGGCCTGGACCAGGAATGCGCCCAGCACCTGACCCTGATGGGCGACCTGCGCCGCGCCATCGATCGCAACGAACTGCTGCTCTACTACCAACCCAAGGTGGAGATCGCCAGCAACAAGGTCTGCGGCACCGAGGCCCTGGTGCGCTGGCGCCATCCGCAACACGGCATGCTGCCGCCGGACGAGTTCGTGCGCCTGGCGGAGAACACCGGGCTGATCACGCCGCTGACCCTCTGGGTGCTGGACACCGCCCTGGGCCAACGCTACGCCTGGCACGAGGAGGGCGACGAGCGCCCGATCTCGGTCAACCTTTCGGCCCATGACCTGCGCGACCCACGGCTGCTGGAGCGCATCCAGGGCTCCTTCGCCACCTGGGGAGCCAAGTCTCACTGGATCGAGTTCGAGCTGACCGAAAGCGCACTGATGGAAGACCCGGTGGCCTCCCTGCAGACCCTCTGCGCGCTCAAGGGACTGGATGCCCACCTGACCATCGACGACTTCGGCACCGGATACTCCTCCCTGGCCTACCTGCAGAAACTGCCGGTGGACTCGCTGAAGATCGACCAATCCTTCGTCAGCGACATGACCAGCAACGACGGCTCGGCCAAGATCGTCCGCTCCATCATCGAACTGGCCCACAACCTGGACTTGACGGTGGTGGCCGAAGGGGTGGAAGACCAACTGACCTTCAACCAGCTCGGCCAATATGGCTGCGATATCGCCCAGGGCTACAAGATCAGCCAGCCGATCCCCGCCGAGCAGTTCCGTGACTGGGAGAGCCGCTCGGCCTGGCATTGACCGGCAGCCCGGCGAAAGCGCGACAAATTGCCGCCTCACTCCCTAGCGTGCCCATGTGCGCCTACAGCCGCCATCCCCCGCTCGCCTAGACTTGGCGTGACAGCGGCCTGCCCGCCCCCCTCTCGTGGGCGCAAGGCACGCGAAGAAAAAATTCGGCCTGACACTTGGAACTTGCTGTCGGCGCCCACACTCAGTGGCGCACATTGCCCAGAGGTGCTCGATGCGCGCCAACAACCCGCAGTTGGAAAACGTGGAAATCCCGGCCAACAGCCAAGCCAACGACGAATCCGCCCCACTTCGCTGGCTCGACAGCCTCACGGCTTACCGGCAGTGGATCGTCATCGCCTTCACCCTGGCGGTCTTCATTTTCGGCCTGTTGGCCTGCTGGCACCTGTTGCGCGAGCTCGACCCCGACGCCTTGCGCACAGCCATCCATGAAGTCCCCGGCAGCCGCCTGCTGCTGGCCCTGGGAGCCACCGCCGTCAGTTTCATCGCCTATGTCGGCTACGAATGGTCCGGCTGCCGCTTCGCCGGTGTGCGCCTGTCGCTGCCGCGCATGGCCCTGGGCAGCTTCTGCGCCTCCGGCATCGGCAATGCCGTGGGCTTGTCGATGCTCACCGGCGGCTCGGTACGCTTCCGCCTCTACGCGCGCAACAAACTGGCAGCCGGGGATATCGCCCGCATCACGCTGTTCGCCAGCCTGGCCCTGGGCTCGGCGCTGCCGCCACTGGCGGCGCTCGCCGCACTGAGCGCACCGGACTCCGCGTCGCGGGCCCTCGGCCTGCCGGAAAGCCTGGTGATCATCCTGGGCACCGCCGTGCTGCTGGCCAGCGCCCTGCTGGTCCTGTGGATATCCCGCCAGCGCACGCCGCAGGCCCCGGTGCCGGGCTGCATCGAAATCCGCCTGGGCAACCGCAGCGTCCGCCTGCCCGGCCTGCGCCTTTCGGCGCTGCAGTTGCTGATCACGGTGGTGGATGTCTGCGCCGCCGCTTGCGTGCTCTATGTCCTGTTGCCGGAAGCGCCGCCGCTCAGTGCCTTCCTGCTGGTCTACATGCTGGCCCTGGCTGCCGGGGTGCTCAGCCACGTGCCCGGCGGCGTTGGCGTATTCGAAGCCGTACTGCTGGCGGCCTTCGCCGGCCAGTTGGGTGCCGCGCCGCTGGCGGCGGCCCTCCTGCTCTACCGCTTGATCTATGTCGGCCTGCCGCTGGTGCTGGCCTGCCTGCTGCTCCTGGCCAACGAAGCCCAGCGCCTGTTCCCCGCCGGTCGCCAGGCCCTGCGCGTCGCTTCCGGCCTGGCCGCACCGGTGCTGTCGCTGCTGGTGTTCCTGGCCGGCGTGGTGCTGCTGTTCTCCGGCGTCACGCCAGCGGTGGATACCCGCCTGGAGCACCTGAGCTTTCTGATTCCCCACCGCCTGATCGACGCCTCGCACCTGGCCGCCAGCCTGATTGGCGTGCTCTGCCTGCTGCTGGCCCACGGCCTGCGCCATCGCCTTTCGGCCGCCTGGGCGCTGACGGTCGTGCTGCTGCTGACGGGCGCGGGGCTGTCCCTGCTCAAGGGCTTCGACTGGGAAGAAGCCAGCCTGCTGACCATGACCGCGGTGCTGCTGGCCATTTTCCGCGCCGCTTTCTACCGCCCCAGCCGCCTGCTGGAAATGCCCTTTTCGCCACTCAACCTGGCAGCCAGCGCGTGCGTGCTGCTGGCCGCCCTCTGGCTGATGTTCTTCGCCTTCCAGGACGTCCCCTACAGCCATGAACTCTGGTGGCAGTTCGAGGTGGACGGCGATGCCCCCCGCGCGCTGCGTGCATCCCTGGCCAGCGGCCTGCTGCTGGCCGGCATCGCCCTGGCCTGGCTGCTGCGCCCGGTGCCACCGACCATCCACGAACCGACGACCGAGGAGTTGCAGCGAGCCGCCGAGGTGATTCGCAACTCCGACCAGCCGGACGGCGGCCTGGTACTGACCGGAGACAAGGCGCTGCTCTTCCACCCCCGCGGCGATGCCTTTCTCATGTATGCCCGTCGCGGCCGCAGCCTGGTGGCGCTGTTCGACCCCGTGGGCCCGGCTTCCCGCCGCGCCGAGCTGATCTGGCAATTCCGCGACCTCTGCGACTTCCACCATGCGCGGCCGGTGTTCTACCAGGTGCGTGCGGAAAACCTGCCCTACTACATGGACATCGGCCTGTCCGCCCTGAAGCTGGGCGAGGAGGCCCGTGTCGACCTGCCCCGCTTCGACCTGGATGCCAAGAACAAGGCCATGAAGGACCTGCGCTACACCCTCAGCCGCGGCCAGCGCGACGGACTCAGCCTGGAGATCTTCGAGGCCGGAACCGCGCCCCTGGACCAGCTCCAATCCATTTCCGAGGCCTGGATGCAAGGCAAGCAGGCGCGGGAGAAAGGGTTCTCCCTCGGTCGCTTCGACCCGGACTACCTGAACCATTTCCGTATCGCGACGATCCAGTTCGAGGGCAAGCCGGTGGCCTTCGCCAACCTACTGGAAACCGAGGGCAATACCCTGTCCAGCATCGATCTGATGCGCGTCCACCCGCAGGCGCCGAAACTGACCATGGAGTTCCTCATGCTCAGCCTGTTGCTGCATTACAAGGAGCGTGGGCACGCGCGCTTCAGCCTGGGCATGGTGCCCCTGGCCGGGCTGCAACCTCGGCGCGGGGCGCCGCTGACCCAGCGTCTCGGCGCCCTGGTTTTCCGCCGTGGCGAGCAGTTCTATAACTTCCAGGGCCTGCGCCGTTTCAAAGAGAAGTTCCAGCCCGACTGGGAGCCGCGCTACATGGCAGTGCCAGCCGGCCTCGACCCGTTGGTGGCGCTGGCCGATACCGCTGCGCTGATCGCCGGCGGTTTCACAGGCCTGGTCAAACGTTGAGGTGCCCATGCTCAAGCGCAACTGGCGACACCTGCTGCTCATCCTGATCGTCCTGCTGGTAGGCGCGCTCCTGCTGCTCTGGAGCCGTCCCACACCCCAGGCAAAGCTGGACCACCTGAAGGCCGCCGACGGCAGCCCCATGACCCTGGCCAACCCCGCTGGCGCCGTGCAGCACCGGGCCCTGCTGATGGCCAGCGGCGACCAGCGCCTGACCGATGCCGACCTGCTGGTCCTGGCCCGCAGCAGCAATGCCCGGCTGCTGCAGCTGGACCTGCCGGCCAAGGACTGCGCAGCCCAGCAACAGCGCCTGCAACAGGCCCGGGAAACCCTTGGCGGCGAACCCACCCTGGTAGCCGGCATCGGCCCGGCCGCCACCTTTGCCTGGCGCTGGCTGGCCGGCCAGGGCGACGACAACGCCCAGGCCCTGTCCATCGACTTCAGCCTGGACAGCCCGGACTGCCTCGCCCCTCTCCCGCAGAAGGCACCCCACGGCCATTGGCTGGCCGCCTGGAACGACAACCCGGATGACCCCAGTGCCGCCTTCGCCCGCAACCAGCCCAACGCCGAAACCCTGATCAGCGACTACGACACCAGCCTGGTTCAACTGCTGCAGCAGCGCCTGGCGAATCTGCTCCAGGGCCAGGGCGATCCGCTGCCCGTGGTGGAAGTGCCCACCGATCAGCACGTCGATACCGTCACCCTGTTCTATTCCGGCGACGGCGGCTGGCGCGACCTTGACCGCGCCGTGGCCGACGAGATGGCCAAGCGCGACTATCCGGTGGTGGGCATCGACGCACTGCGCTACTTCTGGCAGCACAAGAGCCCGGACCAGGGCGCCGCCGACCTCAGCCGGCTGATGAAGGACTACCGCGAGAAATGGGGTGCCAAACGCTTCGTGCTGGCAGGCTACTCCTTCGGCGCCGATGTGCTGCCCGCCTTCTACAACCACCTGCCCAAGGCCGACCAGGACCAGGTGGACGCCATCCTGCTGCTGGCCCTGGCCCGTAGCGGCAGCTTCGAGATCGAAGTGCAGGGCTGGCTCGGCAAAGCCGGCCAGGAAGCCGCCACCGGCCCGGAACTGGCCAGGCTACCGGCAGCCAAGGTGTTATGCGTGTATGGCAAGGAAGAGGTGGCGGAAAGTGGCTGTACCCAGGCCGGCGCCGTGGGAGAAAACCTGGAGCTGCCAGGCGGCCACCATTACGACGAGAATTACCCGGCATTGGCAGAGAAACTGTTGAAAGCGGTAGAGAAACGTCAGGCTAACCCGACAGAAACCTGATCTAGATTCAGATTCACTTAAGAAACCGCGGTTATCCTGCCCACCGTTTCGCCTGAAGACGAGAAAGAGGAACCGTGATGAGTCTCAAGAACGCGCCTTCCCGCTATGGGAACCTGTCCATCGCCCTGCACTGGCTGATGCTGGTCCTGATCGCAGCCGTGTACGCCTGCATCGAACTCAAGGGCAACTTCCCCAGGGGCAGCGAAACCCGCGAACTGCTCAAGCAATGGCACTTCATGCTCGGCCTGGCGGTGTTTTTCCTGGTCGGGCTGCGCCTGATCGGTCGGATGATTTCCCCTACCCCGGCCATCAAGCCGGAGCCCGCCGGTTGGCAGAACGCGCTGTCGAAGCTGATGCACCTGAGTCTCTACGCCCTGATGATCGGCGCGCCCCTGGCCGGCTGGCTGATCCTCAGCGCCGCCGGCAAGCCCATCCCCTTCTTCGGCCTGGATCTGCCTGCGTTGATCGGCCCGAACAAGGAACTGGCCGGCGAGATCAAGGAACTCCACGAACTGGCGGGCACCGCCGGCTACTGGCTGATCGGCCTGCACGCCGTGGCGGCACTGTTCCACCATTACATCGTGCGGGATAACACCCTGGTGCGGATGATGCCGGGCCGCGGCTGACGCCCTTCGCGTAGGGTCCGCCGTGCGCACCGGGTGCCCCCACGCAGGGGTTCCGGTGCGCACAGCGCACCCTACGCGTCTCACTCAAATCTCCACCTGCGTCCCCAGCTCGATCACCCGGTTGAGCGGCAGGTTGAAGTACTTCAGGTTGCTGTTGGCATTCTTCAGCAGGAAGGCGAACAGCGCCTCGCGCCAGCGCGCCATGCCGATGCGCTTGGTCGGGATCACCGTCTCGCGGCTGAGGAAATAGGTGGTGCTCATGGGGCTGAAATCCAGCTCGTTGAGGTGGCAGAGCTTCAGCGCCGCGGGTACGTCCGGCTCCTCGATGAAACCGAAGTGCAGGATCACCCGGAAGAAGCCATCGCCATAGGCATCCACCTCGAACCGCCGTTCCGCCGGTACCCTCGGCGTGTCCTCGCTGACCACCGTCAGCAGCACCACCTGTTCATGCAACACTTGGTTATGCAGCAGGTTGTGCAGCAGCGCGTGGGGCACGGCATCGGTCCGGGCGGTGAGAAACACCGCGGTGCCCTGCACACGATGTGGCGGCTGCGAACGGATGCTGCTGATGAACAGCGGCAGTGGCAGCGCGGTTTCGTCCAGGCGCTCGACGACTATCTGCTTGCCGCGCTTCCAGGTACTCATCAGGACGAACAGCGCGGCACCGGCAATCACCGGGAAGGCACCGCCCTGGATGATCTTCGGTACGTTGGCGGCGAAGAACAGGCCGTCGACCAACAGGAATCCCAGCAGCACCGGCAACGCCAGCCACCAGGGGGTTTTCCACAGCAACAGCATCACCACCGTCACCAGCAGGGTGGTGATCAGCATGGTGCCGGTCACCGCCACGCCGTAGGCCGAGGCCAGGGCCCCGGACGACTCGAACCCCAGCACCAGCAGCACCACGCCCACCATCAGTGCCCAGTTCACCGCGCCGATGTAGATCTGTCCCTGTTCCTGCTGGGAGGTGTGCTGGACGAACATGCGCGGGATGTAGCCGAGCTGCATGGCCTGGTGAGTCAGGGAGAAAGCCCCGGAAATCACCGCCTGGGAAGCGATCACCGTAGCCAGGGTGGACAGCGCCACCATGGGCAGCAGTGCCCAGCCCGGCGCAAGCAGATAGAAAGGGTTACGCGCGGCCGTGGCGTCGGCGAGGATGGCCGCACCCTGGCCGAAGTAGTTCAGCACGAGCCCCGGCAGCACCAGGAAGAACCAGGCACGGGCGATGGGCTTGCGGCCGAAATGGCCCATGTCGGCGTAGAGCGCTTCGGCGCCGGTCAGGGCCAGCACCACCGCCCCGAGGATGGCGACGCCCATGCCCGGATGAACAACGAAGAAGTGCACACACCAGTACGGATTGAGCGCTTTCAGCACCTCGGGCTGCTGGATGATCCCGTAGACGCCGAGAGCCCCCAGCACGCTGAACCAGAGCACCATGATGGGCCCGAACAGGATGCCGATGCGCGCCGTGCCGTGCTTCTGGATCAGGAACAGGCCCACCAGCACGATCAGCGACAGGGGCACGACCCAGCGTTCCAGTCCGTCGAAGGCGATCTCCAGCCCCTCGATGGCCGACAGCACCGAAATCGCCGGCGTGATCATGCTGTCGCCATAGAACAGCGCCGTGCCGAACAGGCCGAGCAGCAGAACCGCCGCCTTCAGTCGCGGCCAGGACTTGACGGCGCGCTGCGCCAGGGCGGTCAGGGCCATGGCTCCGCCCTCGCCCTCGTTGTCCGCACGCAGGATGAACATCATGTACTTGATCGAGACCACCCAGATCAGCGACCAGAAGATCAGGGACAACACCCCCAGGACCCCGTCATGGTTGACCTGGACCCCATACTGCTCGGAGAAGACCTCCTTCAAGGTGTACAACGGGCTGGTGCCGATGTCGCCGTAGACCACACCGGCGGCGGCCACCAGCAGACCGAGTCCGGAAGCCGTATGTCCGGCGCGATGCTCGGCGGGTTGCGTGATGCTTTCGCTCATCTAGACCTTCCTGCTGATGACAATTGGCGTGCATCGTCTGCGAAGCCTTGCCGGCACTGGAGAGCATCCTGCCCTTCCCACGCCAGATTCCTACAGGCTAGCTGCGAAATGACAACAGATGAGGGTAGAAATGGCTGGCGCCTGCCGCTAGAATTGCGCACTTTTTGATCAGAGGCGCCCTTCCGAGCGCCCATCGAGGTTAGCCGCAATGTCCACCGCCACCCCCAAAGTCGGATTCGTCAGCCTGGGTTGCCCGAAGGCCACAGTCGATTCCGAACGCATCCTCACCCAGCTACGCATGGAAGGCTACGAGATCGTACCGACCTACCAGGATGCAGACGTGGTGGTGGTCAACACCTGTGGTTTCATCGACAGCGCCAAGGCCGAGTCCCTGGACGCCATCGGCGAGGCCATTGCCGAGAACGGCAAGGTGATCGTCACCGGCTGCATGGGCGTGTCCGAAGACAGCATCCGCGACGTGCACCCCAGCGTGCTGGCCGTGACCGGCCCGCAGCAGTACGAGCAGGTGGTCAGCGCCGTGCATGAAGTGGTGCCGCCGAAGGCCGACCACGATCCCTTCGTCGACCTGGTACCGCCCCAGGGCATCAAGCTGACCCCGCGCCACTACGCCTACCTGAAGATTTCCGAAGGCTGCAACCACAGCTGCAGCTTCTGCATCATCCCATCCATGCGCGGAAAGCTGGTCAGCCGCCCGGTGGGTGACGTGCTCTCGGAGGCCGAGCGCCTGGTCAAGGCCGGCGTGAAGGAGCTGCTGGTGATCTCCCAGGACACCAGCGCCTACGGCGTCGACCTCAAGTACAAGCTCGACTTCTGGAACGGCCAGCCGGTCAAGACCCGCATGCTGGAGCTGTGCGAAGCCCTCTCCGCCATGGGCGTATGGGTACGCCTGCACTACGTCTACCCCTACCCGAACGTGGATGACGTGATCCCCCTGATGGCCGAAGGCAAGCTGCTGCCGTACCTGGACATCCCCTTCCAGCACGCCAGCCCGAAAGTGCTCAAGTCCATGAAGCGCCCGGCCTTCGAGGACAAGACTCTGGCGCGCATCAAGAAGTGGCGCGAGATCTGCCCGGACCTGACCATCCGTTCCACCTTCATCGTCGGCTTCCCCGGCGAGACCGAGGAAGACTTCCAGTACCTGCTGGACTGGCTGACCGAGGCCCAACTGGACCGCGTCGGCTGCTTCCAGTACTCCCCGGTGGACGGCGCCCCAGCCAACGACCTCGGCCTGGAGCCGGTGCCGGACGACGTGAAACAGGACCGCTGGGAGCGCTTCATGGCGCACCAGCAGGCCATTTCCACCGCCCGCCTGCAGCTGAAGATCGGCCGCGAAATGGACGTGCTGATCGACGAAGTGGACGGCGAAGGCGCCGTGGCCCGTTCCTGGGCGGACGCCCCGGAGATCGACGGCAGCGTCTTCATCGAGTCCACCAGCGTGCAGCCCGGCGACAAGGTGCGTGTGCGGATCATCGACGCCGACGAGTACGACATGTGGGCCGAGTTGGTCTGAGTCTTTAGCCGAATGGAAAAGCCCCGCCGATGCGGGGCTTTTTCTTTTCGGCAAACTCATGCGCGCTCTTAGTTGTAGGATGTGGCGGGCAGCGTTCCGCTGGAGCGGAGCGATATCCATCAACGGAGTCCGGCCATGCTCAAGGTCTTCTACGACGGCGCCTGCCCCCGCTGCATCGCTGACCGCCGCTGGTACGAATCCCTCCCCCGCGCCGCCGAGGGGGTGGAATGGATCGACATCACCAGTCGCGACGCCGAATTGCGCGCCCTGGGCATCGACCCCTACCTGGCCCTCACCGAACTCCACGTCCAGGACGAAGCCGGCCGCATCCACCGCGAACTGGACGCTTACATCCTCCTGCTTTCCCGCGTGCCCAGGCTGGCCCCGCTCGCCTGGCTGGTTGGCCTGCCGCTGGTCAAACCACTCCTGTCGCCTGTCTACCGCCAATGGGTCCTTCGCCGTCTGCGCCGCAGCGGCAGGCTCTAGAGGCAGGGTCTAGACTCGCTCCATCCACGGCCCAAGCGGAACAACGACAATGACCAGCCAGAACCGCCAGGTAACCCTCTACCACTGCCCCTACACCCGCTCCACCGGCGCCCTTACCCTGTTGGAAGAGCTCGGCGCCGACTATCGGCTCCACGTGATGAACATGAAGGCCGGCGAGCAACGCAAGCCGGAATTCCTCGCCATCAACCCCATGGGCAAGGTGCCCACCCTCACCCATGGCGACGCGGTGGTCACCGAACAGGTTTCGGTCTACCTGTACCTGGCCGACCTCTATCCCGAGGCGAAACTGGCCCCGCCCCTGGGCGACCCGCTGCGCGGGCCCTACCTGCGCTGGATGGTGTTCTACGGCTCCTGCTTCGAACCGGCGGTGGTGGACCGGGTACAGAAGCGCGAACCCATTCCCGAGGCGCGCTCGCCCTACGGCGATTTCGACAGCGTGATGAAGACCCTGGTCAGCCAGTTGCAGCAGGGCCCCTGGCTGCTCGGCGAGCAGTTCACCGCCGCCGACGTGCTCTGGGGCAGCGCGCTGAACTGGACCACGCAGTTCGGACTGATTCCGGAGGTTCCGGTGATCAAGGACTACATCGCCCGCTTCATCAAGCGCCCCGCCTACAACCGCGCCCTGGCCAAGGACGCCGAACTGGCCGCCGCCCAGGCCGCCCCGGCCTGACCGCGCCTCGATAATGCCCCCGCCCCGGCCGCGCCGGGGCCTTCGTGCCCATCGAAGGGTCGCTTCCGCCCCTGACGCATCGCTTGCGCGGCGCCTGGGGCGGCGCTAGGGTAGCCGCGCACGTCAGCGGAAGTCCCACATGCGCCTTGCCCTCCTCACCCTCCTGCTCACCCTGGCCGCCCCGAGCTTCGCCGCGCCGGCGCCCTTCTACATCTGGCAGAGCAAGCTGGATGGCGGGCTGACCTGTGCCCAGACCAGCCCCGGCGACGGCTGGCTCCGCCTGGGCGGCCCCTTCCGCGATGCTGGTTGTCGCGAGCCGTCCTGATATGCAGCACAGTGTTTCCCCGGTCGGCTACGTGCGCTCCTGCTTCAAGGAGAAGTTCGCCATTCCCCGCCAGCCTCATCTGGCGCCTGCCGCCCGTGGCGTGCTGGAACTGCTGCCGCCCTTCGACACGGGCGACGCCGTGGCGGGACTGGAACAGGTCAGCCATGTCTGGCTGCTGTTCCTCTTCCACCAGGCCCTGGAGGACAAGCCGCGACTTAAGGTGCGCCCGCCGCGCCTGGGCGGCAACCAGTCCATCGGCGTGTTCGCCAGCCGCTCCACCCACCGCCCCAACGGCATCGGCCAATCGGTGGTGAAGCTGGACAAGGTGGAACCCGGGCGCCTCTGGCTGTCCGGCATCGACCTGCTGGATGGCACCCCGGTCATCGATATCAAGCCCTACGTGCCCTACGCCGACCGCCAGGACGGCGCGCTGAACGCCATTGCCGACGCCGCGCCCGAGCTGATTCCGGTGGAGTGGGAGCCCGCCGCCCTGCTCCAGGCCCACGAACATGGCCAGCGCCTGGGCGAGCCCCTGGCCGAGCTGATCGAACAGTGCCTGGCGCAGGACCCGCGCCCGGCCTACCAGAAACCCGAGCCTGAGCGCCGCTACGGCGCGCGCCTGTGGGACGTGGATGTACGCTGGCACTATCCCGAATCAGGGCGCATCCGAGTGCTGGAGATCGCCCGCGGCTGAGTATTCTGGTGCGCACAGCGCACCCTACGAGCTAGTCCGTGCCGAGCTGAACGCTCATCCACCTGCACGCCACATCGCCGTAGGGTGCGCCATGCGCACCGCGCCAATGGTTCAACGTGCCGCGTTGAGCGCCAGGGAATCGGCTTCGATGCAGTCCTGCTGAAGAATCAGCGGCTCCACCAGCGGCCGGCTGGCGAGGAAGTGCGGGGTCCGCATATGGGCCTCGAAGGCGGCTTCGTCGGTGTAGACCTCATAGAGCCAGACCAGATCGGGATCGCTGCGGTCCTGTAGTACATCGAAAACCAGGCAACCGGGCTCGTCGCGCACCGAGGCGGCGGCGTTGGCGCGCATGGCGTCCATGAAGGCATCCAGGCGACCGGGGCGCAGGCGGGTCTTGAGGAGAAGGCAGTACACTTTGAACTCCGTTTTGTCTTATATTTCTCGATAATTGTATACAAAAATGGAGACCCGAAAATGCCCAGCCGTCCCGGCCGCCTCAACGGCCTGCGCCACATCGCCATCGTCGTGCCCAATCTGGAGGAGTGCGAACGCTTCTACGTGGATGTGCTGGGCATGGAAGTGCTCAACCGCGCCAACGAGGACCTGGTTTACCTCACCTGCGGCAACGACAACCTGTCCCTCGGCCGCGCGTTCGCCCCCAGCAGCGGCGTGCAGGCAGTGGATCACTACGGTTTCGTGGTGGACAGCCTGGAAGAACTGGACGCCTGGTACCACTACCTCAAGGCCCGGGGCGTGACCATGCTCGACCGCCCCTTCGCCCATGGCGACGGCGCCCACAGCTTCCACGTGCTGGACCCGGCCGGGAACAAGATCCAGCCGATCTACCACCCCGCCATCTCGGGGCAGCGCTTCAGCTCCCCGGTCTGAACCCCGGAAATGACAAAGCCCGCCGATTGGCGGGCTTTGTCATGCAGCCTTCAGCGCTTACTTCTCGACGAAGGCGCGCTCGATCAGGTAGTCGCCCGGCTCACGCATGCGCGGGGAGATCTTCAGGCCGAAGCTGTCGAGAACCTCGCTGGTCTCGTCGAGCATGCTCGGGCTGCCGCAGATCATGGCGCGGTCGTCCTGCGGATTGATCGGCGGCAGGCCGATGTCCTCGAACAGCTTGCCGCTGCGCATCAGGTCGGTGAGGCGGCCCTGGTTCTCGAACGGCTCGCGGGTCACGGTGGGGTAGTAGATCAGCTTGTCCTTGACCGCTTCACCGAAGAACTCGTTCTTCGGCAGGTGCTCGGTGATGAACTCGCGGTAGGCCACTTCGTTCACGTAGCGCACGCCGTGGACCAGGATGACCTTTTCGAAACGCTCGTAGGTTTCCGGATCCTGGATCACGCTCATGAAGGGCGCCAGGCCAGTGCCGGTGCTCAGCAGATAGAGGTGCTTGCCGGGGTTCAGGTCGTCGAGGACCAGGGTGCCGGTGGGCTTCTTGCTGATGACGATCTCGTCGCCTTCCTTCAGGTGCTGCAGTTGGGAGGTCAGCGGGCCGTCAGGCACCTTGATGCTGAAGAATTCCAGGTGCTCTTCCCAGTTCGGGCTGGCGATGGAATAGGCACGCATGAGCGGACGACCATTGGGCTGGTTCAAGCCGATCATGACGAACTGGCCGTTTTCAAAGCGCAGGCCCGGGTCGCGGGTGCACTTGAAGCTGAACAGCGTGTCGTTCCAGTGATGAACGCTGAGAATGCGCTCGGAATTCATGTTGCTCATTTACGGGGCTCCGAAAGTTCTGAAGTCGCCAGCGCCGGCCAGGGGGCGCAATTGCGCGTCATTGTATTGATAGCCACAATATCTGTTAACTGGATTATCAAGATATGGGTTATCGGTTATATCGATATGCGATTTACTCTCCGTCAGCTCCAGGTTTTCGTCGCCGTGACCCAGCAGGGAAACGTCTCCCGCGCTGCCGAACAACTGTCTCTTTCGCAGTCGGCCACCAGCACGTCGATCACCGAACTGGAACGCCAATCCGGCTGCCAGTTGTTCGACCGTGCCGGCAAGCGCCTCAGCCTCAATGCCCTCGGCCGCCAGTTGCTGCCCCAGGCCGTGGCCCTGCTGGACCAGGCCCGCGAAATCGAGGACCTGCTCAACGGCAAGACCGGCTTCGGCTCCCTCGACGTCGGCGCCACGCTGACCGTGGGCAACTACCTCGCGACCCTGCTGATCGGTGCCTTCATGCAGCGCCATCCGGAATGCCAGGTGAGCCTGCATGTGCAGAACACGGCGAATATTGTCCAGCAGATCGCCCTCTACGAACTTGACCTGGGTCTGATCGAAGGCGATTGCCAGCATCCGGACATCGAGGTCCTGCCTTGGGTGGAGGATGAGCTGGTGGTGTTCTGCGCCCCCCAGCATCCGCTGGCCGCCAAGGGCCAGGCAAGCCTGGCGGAACTGAGCCGGGAAGCCTGGATCCTCCGTGAAAAAGGTTCAGGCACCCGGCTGACCTTCGACCAGGCCATGCGTCACCATCCGACCCCGCTCAACATCCGCCTGGAACTGGAGCACACCGAAGCGATCAAGCGCGCAGTGGAATCGGGCCTCGGCATCAGCTGCATCTCGCGGCTGGCCCTGCGGGACGCCTTCCGCCGCGGCAGCCTGGTACCCGTGGAAACCCCGGGTATCGACCTGCGCCGGCAGTTCTACTTCATCTGGCACCGGCAGAAGTACCAGACCGCCGCCATGCGCGAGTTCCTCGATCAGTGCCGGGCTCTGACCGCCGGGGTGACGCGCAGCGACGAGATCGTGCTACCGCCCATTGCTTAGGCGCTCGTGCGCCGTGACCGCGGTTTCGCCGTCGACCTCAGCCCAGCAGGATGGTGGCCCAGACGGCCGTGATCAGCGTGAGCGCGGTAAATTGCGCGGCGCTGCCCATGTCCTTGGCGTTCTTCGACAGGGGGTGGCGCTCCAGGGAGATGCGGTCAATGGCTGCCTCGACCGCCGAATTCAGCAGCTCGACAATCAGCGCCAGCAGGCAGACGCCGATCATCAGGGCGCGTTCGCCGCGGCTGACGTCGAGGAAGAAGGACAGCGGGATCAGCACCACATTGAGCAGCACCAGTTGACGGAAGGCGGCTTCGCCGGTGAAGGCGGCGCGCAAGCCATCGAGGGAATAGCCAGCGGCATTGAGGATACGTTTGAGGCCGGTCTGGCCTTTGAATGGCGACATAGGAAACGGGGTCGTTGAACGGAGCGCGCAGCCTAACGCAACGCGCTTCAAATTTGCGTGAAATGACCGGGTTCAGGTCGAGGGAATCGATTCCATCTGTTGCAGCAGCAGCGCCGCCTGGGTGCGGGTGCGCACATTGAGCTTGCGGAAGATGGCTGTCACGTGGGCCTTCACCGTCGCTTCGGAGACATGCAGTTCGAAGGCGATCTGCTTGTTCAGCAGGCCTTCACAGACCATGGTCAGGACACGGAACTGCTGGGGCGTCAGGCTGGCGAGGCCTTCGCTGGCGGCCTTGGCCTCGTCGGACAGGGCCTGGGCTTCCTCCACCTGGGGCGGCCACCAGGTATCGCCGTCAAGCACCGCGCGCACGGCGCTCTGGATCACTTCCAGCGGGCTGGACTTGGGAATGAAGCCGCTGGCGCCGAATTCGCGGGAGCGGGCGACCACCGCCGCCTCTTCCTGAGCGGAGATCATCACCACCGGGATCTGCGGGTATTGGCCGCGCAACAGCACCAGGCCGGAGAAGCCATAGGCGCCTGGCATGTTCAGGTCGAGCAGGACCAGATCCCAGTCGGCGCGCTCGGCCAGCCGGGTCTCGAGTTCGGCGATGCTCGCCGCCTCCACCAGCCGCGCATCGGGCCCCAGCCCCAAGGTCAGGGCTTGCTGCAGGGCGCTGCGGAACAGCGGGTGGTCATCGGCGATGAGGATTTCGTATGAGGCCATGGGCATGTCCTTTTTGTAATGGGCCCAGACACGCCTCTCGGGGGTGAGAGAAGCGTTTCGGCACAACGGGGTACGCCGGCCAGGCCCGAAGCTTGATACGGGCAGGCCGTAAAGCGGCGCCCAGCATGCCGAGCCGGCGCGGGGTGGTCAAGTCGAACGCTTTACGGCAAAGTTCTCGACTTTTCCCACCGAGAACCTCCATGCGAAGCCAAGCACTGCGCGCCGACATCCTGATGCTGATCACCGCCGCCATCTGGGGCGCAGCCTTCGTCGCCCAGCGCCTGGGGATGGATGCGATCGGCCCGTTCCTCTATACCGGCCTGCGCTTCACCCTCGGCGCCATCATTCTGCTGCCGCTGCTGCTGGCGCTGCCCAAGCCCGCGGTCAGGCAGCCGCTCAACCGCGGCATGCTGCTGGGCGGCCTGCTGATGGGCCTGGCCCTTTCGCTGGGGATCAACCTGCAGCAAGTGGGCCTGCTCTTCACCAGCGTCACCAACTCCGGCTTCATTACCGGCCTGTACGTCATCATAGTGCCGCTGCTGGGCCTGTTCCTCGGCCACCGCACCGGCATGGGCACCTGGCTGGGCGCCTGCCTGGCGGTGGTGGGGATGTTCCTGCTCAGCGTCGGCGAAGGCTTCCAGGTGGCCTCCGGCGATTGGCTGCAGTTGGCCGGTGCCTGTGTCTGGGGTGTGCATGTGCTGCTGGTGGGTTTCTTCGCCAGCCGCTACGACCCGATTCGCCTGTCCATCCTGCAGTTCGCGGTCTGCGCGGTGGTCAGCCTGATCCTGGCGCTGGTCCTGGAAGATATTAAGGTCGACGCCATTCTCCAGGCCGGTCCCGCGATCCTCTACGGTGGGGTGATCGCCGTTGCCATCGGCTACACCCTTCAGGTGGTCGCCCAACGCCATGCCATCGCCTCCCATGCTGCCATCATCCTGTCGCTGGAAGCGGTGTTCGCCGCCATTGCCGGCGCCCTGCTGCTGGACGAATCCCTCCACACCCGCGGTTACATCGGCTGTGCCCTGATGTTCGCCGGCATGCTGGTAGCCCAGCTCTGGCCACAGAAGCACGAGCCCCAGGCCGCTCCGGCAAAGGCGCAGGCCTGATCAGAGATAGGCACTGAGCGCCTGGTGCGCCGGGCTCGCCTCGTCCAGGGGCAGGGCCCGCTTGGCGCCCAGGTAGCGCTCGGTGAAAACATCCAGATAGGCGTTCAATGCGGCACCCGCCTGGTCATCGCCCGCCAGCTCCAGGCACAACGCGCCCACTTCCGCCGTGCACAGATGCTCGTCGTTCTTGGAACGGCGCAATTGGTATCGGGAGATCTGCTCCGGGGTCAGGCTGAGTACTGGGAACCGGTCCAGGTAGGGGCTCTTGCGAAACATCTTGCGCGCCTCGGTCCAGGTGGCATCCAGCAGGATGAACAGCGGTCGCTTGCCGTCCTCCGCGCTCACCCGGTCCACGACCCGCGCCGACTCCGCGTATTCGCCGGGGAATACCAGGTAAGGCTGCCATTGCGGGTCTTCCAGCAAACCGAGCAGCGCGTCGTCCACTTCGGTGCGGGACCAGCCGAAGGCCCAGGTATCGGGCACCAGGTCCGCGATCAGCCAGCCGGTGTTGCTCGGCTTCATCGGCTCGGAGTAGTACATCAGCAGGCATACGCCCGAGCGCACCGGAACCTTTGGCCGCCAGGTGCAGAAGCAGTACTCGAAGGCCACCCGACATTCCGGACAGCGCGGCGCTCGCGATCCGCGAGCGACGAAGGGACGGGTGGCGCGCGCGAGACATTCGGCGCGCAGGCGAAAAACGGCATGACTCATCGAAGCAGGTTCCAGGACAGCGGCTGGACGCCCCGCGCGAGCCTGGCCGGCGGCGGGCGTCCATAAAAAATGATGGCGAGCAGGATCGGCCGATTCTAACAGAGACGCCGGGTGCCGCCGTCGACCGCCTGGAACGGTCTTTTTTTGCGCGACAAGCGCCGCCTGCGAACGCACAATTGCCGCGCTGGTCAAACAGCTTCATTTCGTCAGGAGATCCACATGCTGCGCCTCACCGCCCTCGCCCTCTGCGCGACCTTGCCATTCTGTGCCCAGGCCGCTTCGCTGAAGGACTACGAGCTGACCAAGATGCTCGAGAAAGTCGCCCAGGAGAGCAGCGCTGGTACGCCCCGGGCAATCAACGAAGACATCCTCGACCAGGGTTACACGGTGGATGGCAACGAACTGGTCAATCACCTCAGCGTTCGCGAGGCCCATGCCGCGCAGATGCGCGCCAACCCCGACGCAGTGCGCGCCCAGCTGGGCGCCAGCGTCTGCCGTAACACCGGCTACCGCCAGCTGCTGGCCCGTGGCGCCGGTCTGCGCTACGAGTTCAGCGAGTACAAGACCAATCGTCCGGTGACCTCGGAACGTTTCACCGCCCAGGATTGCGGCCTCAAGACCAGGTCCAACTGATCCCTCCCGCGCCCGGGCTCGAGCACTCCTTCGCCACAGCGGCCCGGCGCGCGACTTCCTCGTGCAGTCCGGGTTCGCTCCCCACGCCGGCGCTGCTTCGGACACCTCGGCAGGCTCCTTTTACCCACAGCCGAACTGGAAAAGATCCGGCCCCTGCCGCAAGCTGTAGCTGAGCGGCTCGACTGGGTCGCCCGGATTCCGGACACGGCCAGTGGCGCTGCTCTGAGTAGTTGATGAGCAAGGAGAATGCTATGCCCTATGATCCGGACGATTATCTCTCCCGGCATTTCCAGACCAGTGGCATCGACCTCACGCAGAAGGTCGATGAACTGATCAACCTCACCGTTCCCAGCGGCAGTCCGAACCTCGCGCTCTACCGTGAAATGCTGATCACCGTGGTGCGCATGGCCCAGGCCGACCGCAATCGCTGGGACGCCAAGATCATGCTGCAGACCTTGCGCGAAATGGAGCACGCCTTCAGCGTCCTGGAGCAGTTCAAGCGGCGCCGCAAAGTGACGGTATTCGGCTCGGCACGGACCCCGGAAGGCCATCCGATCTATACCCTGGCCCGCCAGCTGGGTGCGGAACTGGCCAAGCGCGATCTGATGGTGATCACCGGCGCCGGCGGCGGCATCATGGCTGCGGCACACGAAGGCGCGGGGCTGGAGAACAGTCTGGGCCTGAACATCACCCTGCCCTTCGAGCAGCACGCCAATACCACAGTGGATGGCACCGAGCACCTGCTGTCGTTCCACTTCTTCTTCGTGCGCAAGCTGTTCTTCGTCAAGGAAGCCGACGCACTTGTGCTCTGCCCGGGTGGCTTCGGCACCCTGGACGAGGCGCTGGAAGTGCTGACCCTGATCCAGACCGGCAAGAGCCCGGTGGTGCCCGTGGTGCTGCTGGATGAACCGGACGGCAGCTACTGGGAAGATGCTATCGGTTTCCTCCATGAGCAGTTGGAGCGCAACCGCTACATCCTGCCCAGCGACATGAACCTGATGCGCCTGGTGCGAAACGCCGATGAGGCGGCCGCGGAGATCGCCCAGTTCTATCGCAACTACCACTCCAGCCGCTGGCTGAAGAACAGCTTCGTGATCCGCATGAACCATCCACTCAGCGAAAAGTCCCTGGGCCAGGTGCAGGAACAGTTCGCCGACCTATGCCTGGAGGGCGACTTCAGCCAGCAGGCCTATTCGGAATCGGAGAGGGATGAGCCGGAGTTCAGTGACCTGATCCGCCTGGCGTTTCGCTTCAACGGCCGCGACCACGGCCGCCTGCGCGAACTCATCGATTTCATCAACCTGCCGCAGCACTGGGCCATCAAGGCCTGATCCGCGCTACCACACGCCTTTAGGCAGAGCAGCCGGCCATGCGCATTCGCGCATGGCTCGAGGCTGCCTGATCGGCTGATTCAGTCGTCGAGGTTGCCACGCAGGAGACGGCTGATCATTTCCATGGAATAGCCGCGGTAGGCAAGGAATCGCCCCTGTTGGGCACGCTCCCGGGCATCGACGGGCTGACGGCCACTGAACTTGCGGCGCCAGACTTCGCGCAACTGCTCGCTCCAGTCGATATCGGCATCGCGCAGGGCCTGGTCGATATCGCCACGGGGCAGGCCGCGCTGGGCCAGATCCTCACGGATACGCTGCGGCCCATAGCCGCCACGGGCACGGCTGGCGATGAAGCTTTCCAGGTAACGGGATTCACAGAGCAGGCCCTCTTCCGCAAGACGGTCGAGGGCGCTGTCAATCAACTCAAGGGGGGCGCCGCGCTGACGCAGCTTGCGCGTCAGCTCGACTCGCCCGTGTTCGCGCTGCGCCAGCAAATCCATGGCAGCCAGCCGCACAGCGGCTGGGTTATCGAGCACGACGGGCATGGGAGGATCAGAGGTCTACGTCGGCCAGGTCATCGACCGAGGCAGTCGACTTGCTGGCGGCGGAATCGACCAGCAGCTTCTCGCGGATGATCTTCTCGATGGCGCTGCCGACTTCCGGATTGTCTTCCAGGTACTTGGCGGCATTTGCCTTGCCCTGGCCGATCTTGTTGCCCTGGTAGCTGTACCAGGCACCGGACTTCTCCACGAGGCCCAACTGCACGCCCAGGTCGATGATCTCGCCGGTGCGGTAGATGCCCTTGCCGTACATGATCTGGAATTCGGCCTGGCGGAAGGGCGGGGCCACCTTGTTCTTCACCACCTTGACGCGGGTTTCGCTGCCCACGACTTCCTCACCGTCCTTCACCGCGCCGGTACGGCGGATGTCCAGACGCACGGAAGCGTAGAACTTCAGGGCGTTACCGCCGGTGGTGGTTTCCGGGTTGCCGAACATCACGCCGATCTTCATGCGGATCTGGTTGATGAAGATCACCAGGCAGTTGGCATTCTTGATGTTGCCGGTGATCTTGCGCAGGGCCTGGGACATCAGGCGCGCCTGCAGGCCGACGTGGGAGTCGCCCATCTCGCCTTCGATCTCGGCCTTGGGCACCAGGGCGGCAACGGAGTCGACGATGATCACGTCGACGGCGTTGGAGCGCACCAGCATGTCGGTGATTTCCAGGGCCTGCTCACCGGTGTCCGGCTGGGAAACCAGCAGGTCGTCGACGTTCACGCCGAGCTTGCCGGCGTAATCCGGGTCCAGGGCGTGCTCGGCGTCGACGAAGGCGCACGTGGCGCCCTGCTTCTGGGCTTCGGCGATGACGGAGAGGGTCAGGGTGGTCTTACCGGAGGACTCGGGACCGTAGATAAAGCACGTCATGCTGGAAACCGCCAAAACTGGTTCAGGTAGCTGTCCACACATCCTCCATCATCTTCCCTACCCACGCCAAGCCCCTAGGCAGGTTAAAGGGGCTAGGCACGCTTCTTTCAGATTACTTTCTGTATAGCCACATCTGCCGCCAGCAAGGCACCCTCCATGTATCCTCCCTGTTCACCGCCGGCCTCGCTGCCGATCAATGCAAGTCGATCTGCCCAAGAACCGTCGATTGATTGGCCTAGGTCATGAAGGCTATGCAAACGCGGTGGTGTTTGGTCATCTCCTGTCGCAGTGAAAGGCTCTGCTGCCCAGTCATGAACCCAGTCTTCCAATGGCGTGCCCGCCTCCTCGCCGAACAGGCGAATCAGCTGAGTCCGGCAAAGGGTCTTGAGATCCTCATCGCTGATCCATCCGCGCTGCAAGGCGCCGATGGCAAAGAAGCCGAACAACGCTGCAGCCTCGCCATTACTCGCGTCGTGAATTTCGCCAAGCGGGCCGACGGCGCTGAAAGCATCACCAGACAGTCCCTGTTCGCGCCAGAAGGGCCGTGAATAGCGAGCCACATATTTGGCATGCGCGGCCATCCAGGTCGGTACAGCAGAGAGTTGCCCTGTGCTGTGAGGTGAAAGCGCCGGGGCGTATGCAATGCGGCTTGCCAGGCGCGGCGGTATCGCCATCCATAGGTGGCTGTAGAAGGGACGCTCGGAATGGCCGACAGAAAGACGCAGTTGCACTCCTTTCTCGCCCAAATTAGCGGCGACTACCTCCGCATCGAGATATATACGCTCGGCGGGCAGACTGGCTGCCAATGCTTCTACCAGGCGCGCAGTGCCACCGTCGATGCGCATGGAAAGGTTGCCTGAGCGATAGCCTTGGCGGCGCATAACCTGACCCAGCCCGCGTTCGAGCAACGCGTCGCCAAGCTCGTACTGCTCAAAAGTGGGCAAATTCAGCTCGGCTAGCAGGCTGTGAAGGCGTGGATGGAAATCTGGCCAGAACCAGGTCGGGCCCAGATCAAGGCCACCGGTCTCGGTCGAGAGAATGCGCCCGCCCAGGCGCTCACGCGCCTCGAAAAGGTCGAACTCGATGCCTGCGCGGTGGAAGCTGTAGGCCGTGTAAACGCCAGCCAGGCCGCCGCCGACGATGGCGATCCTTTGCTTGGGCATGGATGGACTCCAGAAACAAGAATCTGGCGCTCTAAGCGCCCCCGCTATACATACATTAGGGCTTATCGAACGCCGCGACGGCATCAAATACCCGGGCACTGTAGGTCAATGCCGCACCAGCATTCAGCGCAATGGCCACACTCAGGGCTTCGGCGATCTCCTCCTGAGTCGCACCGTGTTTCAGAGCGGCCTGGGTGTGCACCGAGATGCAGCCGTCGCAGCGGGTAGTCACTCCCACGGACAACGCAATCAGCTCATGAATCTTCGGATCGAGATGCCTGGCCGGTACGTTGCCGAGAGTGTTCAGCCCTCGCATGGCTTCGGGGGCGAGCTTGCCGAACTCACCGACGCGCTGCATCAGGTTGGAGAAATAATCTTTCCAGTTCTTCATCTTGCTCGCTCGTGTCAGTTGCGGCCGGCGGTCACGCCGCCATCGACCGGGAGTACGGTGCCGGTGATCCAAGAAGCCTCGTTCGAAGCGAGGAACAGGATGGCCGCAGCCACATCGGCGGGCTGGCCGTTGCGTCCCAGCGGGTGGAAGGCGTTGAAGGTCGGCAGCACTTCCTTGACCTGATCGGCATCCATGAAGGTGCCATACACAGGTGTCTCGACCACGGCCGGGGCGACGGTGTTGATGCGAATGTTCGAGATGGCCAGTTCGATAGCCAGGTTTCGTGTCAGGGCATGCACGCCGGCATTGGCGGCGGAGTAAGCAGCCGAAGGCGTGGCACCGATAGCCTGGATAGCCCACAGCGAGCCGGTTTGCACGATGGCACCACCGCCTCGCTGCTGCATGGCCTTGGCCGCAGCCTGGGCCATGAAGAACTTGCCCTTGAGGATGGTGTCGAGGAACCAGTCGTACTCGGCCGGGCTCACTTCCAAGAAAGGCTTGGGATTGAAGACCCCGGCATTGTTGACCAGGATGTCCACGCCACCGAACTCACGCACTGCCAAGTCGACCAACGCCTGGGCTGTGGTGGGTTGGGCGATGTCGCCGGCCAGGGTGCGCACATGGCGGCCGCTGGCGTCGACGTCACGGGCGGCCCGTGTCAGCTTGGCCACGTCGCGGCCGCCAATTACTACCGATGCGCCAGCCTCGATCAGACGCTTGGCGACTTCCTTACCGATGCCCGAACCGCCTCCAGTTACGATGGCAACCTTGTTAGAAAAACTATTCATATTCTGATCTCCTCATTCGTGCTGAGCGCAAGGGGTGATGATCTTCAAGGCCTTGAAGCAGTCCCTAATCTGCTATCTTCTGGATATATTACTGCCGGCCTGGTGCGCATTGTTGATTCGGCCACCACTGCCAACAACGCATAAGATTTTGCCTCACGAGATAGAAATTCTTTCAATGAAAACACCTGCCTACCTCAATGCCCTCCGCGCCTTCGAAGCTGCGGCGCGGCACCAGAGCTTTTCTGCCGCCGCCGTTGAACTGAACGTTACCCCTGCGGCTGTGGGGCAACAGGTGCGTAACCTAGAGTCGTGGCTCGGCATCGCGCTATTTACTCGCGCCGCCAGCGGCTCAGCCCGCCTGCTGCTAACGGACGCGGCGCGGGCCGCGCTGCCCGATATACGCGAGGGTTTCGAACGGCTGAGCCTAGGGGTAGCGCGACTGAAAGACGCCGGCGTGCATGCCGAACTGACGATCACCGTCAGCCCAGCCTTCGCTTCGAAGTGGCTGCTGCCGCGCATCGAGCGTTTTCAGCAGGCCTATCCGGATTTGGACGTGCTGCTGGACACTAACTCACGCTCAGTGGATTTTCAGGCCGAACGCATTGATGTCGGCGTGCGTTACGGCGCCGGCAAATGGCCCGGCCTGAGCGCCATTCGCCTGATGGACGAGATCATGTTCCCGGTCTGCGCTCCCAACTATGCGCTGTTGCAGGATGGCAGCCTGCCGCCCGAGGTACTGCCGCGTTGTACCTTGATCCATGATCTGTCGATGGCCGGCTACGCCGATTACCCAACCTGGCGAATGTGGCTGGACGCCGCGGGCTATAGTCACGTGAAGACCGACCATGGCCTTCGCATCAACAACTCGGCGGCGGTGCTGCAAGCAGCGACAGAGGGGCAGGGGTTGGCCTTAGCGCGCAGCATCATGGTCAAGGATGATCTGGATGCTGGTCGATTGATCCGACCCTTCGCAGACAGGGGCTTAGATTGCCCGCTGACCCAAGCCTATTACGTCGTGTATCGGCCGGAATGCGGCGAGCTACCCAAGGTGCAGGCCTTTCGTGACTGGGTGCTTATCGAGGCGAGCAAAACTACATCAGAAACCTAAGTCGTGACAGGCGTCCTTGACCCACAGACGAGTTCCATCTTTGCCTGCCTTGACTTCGAAGGGATCACCAGCGGGAAGGCGTATCCAGTCCAAATGCTTCAAAGGTTGATCATCAAACGTCAGCTCACCTTCGAGAACGAAGATCTCCAGGCCTCGCAGATTGGCTAGTTTTCGATAACTGCTCGGAGGCATGTCCTGCACCCACACCCGCTCGTGCTCGCTCTCGAAGAGCACCTGATTGCCTTGAGCTTGTAGATGAGTGATCAAATGTTCTTGGTCGTGGATACGGAACTGCCGCAACCTCACGAAGATCATGCAGCCGATACCTGCCGCTGGAGAGTGACGGCTTCCAGGTGGATTGCGCACATAAGTGCCAACTGGATAACTTCCGTGTTCGTCCTCGAACACACCCTGCAACACCAAAAACTCTTCACCTCCTGAATGAATGTGCGCGCTGAAAGAGCTGCCTGGCGCGTAGCGCACCAAGCTCGTAGCTCTGGCCTGCTCACCGCCCACTCGGTATAGAGGGCGTCGCTCTACGCCAGTCTGCGGGCTGGGAATCCAGGGCAAGTCGGCGCCATGCATGATGGCTCGCGTGTTGAGGTCAGAATTGAGGCGCTCTTGAATCACAGCTCGGCCCTGCCTCCGTCAACGACGATCTCGACACCAAGCATGTAGCTGGAGCCGTGTAGGACTTGAACGTCATCTTCCCGAATCAGCAGCTCCTTGGAGTAGACGCCGTTAATCTGGGGTGAGGAGCGGTTGCTTGTACTTTGCATACACCGCAGCAGCGCCTGGACGGTTGGCCTTGGAGATTTTCCGGTTGATCTGAAGGTAGTGCATGGAAAGCTCCTGTCTTAGACGTTAGAGGAGGGCCTCGCCACGTACGCGCCGTAAGCCGCGCATGAGGTGGACTCCATGATCGGCAAGCAGGAGGAGATGAGCGACTGACTTAATCTTTTCTGTCGAAATAGAAAATGTTCGTTGTCGTGGCGACTTCTACGCCCTAGAAACCTAACGCGCTCGATATAAAAGGGCCTTCGCGTGCGTGGCGTCGAATGTGCCCGGGAAATGCACTAGGTCGAGAGGGATAACCAGTATCACTTCATTGCCAAGGCCGCACATTGGCGTTTCAAACCGGATCGCGGATGGAACGGTTGACTGCCCAAAGCGAAGCGTTCAGTACTTTGGCCGTATTTTTCTCGCTTGGCTTCGACTATGGCTACCTACTCTCCGGCAGGTGTGGACTAACGGTAGCGACGGGTCAATTGCTGAACTCAAGTCATTCATAATTCTACTTCGGAAAAGTCGAACGCATTGCCAAGTACAAAAAAGGAGCATTACCTCACGGTAATGCCCAACTAACGCAGACATAGCCATTCAGATCGCCTGCATGTGAGCATAGTTATGAATAGAAGTTTTGACTCACCACACTAGGCTGAGCCTCTCTTGAACCCCTGCCCAGCCATCAATCGAGGCCAATGGATATTGGGGGCAGCAGAGCTCCTGGCTCGCACTGCAGAACACCAGCTATGGAATACAACTTCTCTACGGTGAGGTTTACCTCACCGCGCTCAATGCGTCCCATGTAGCTTCGGTCGATTTTGCAGGACAACGCCAAGGCATCCTGAGAAAGCCCCTTGGCCTTCCTCTGTGCTCGGATGTTCTTGCCCAACGCGTTCGCAAGCTGACCCATGGCCGCCTCGGTTCCCTTGAGGCGGCAATATCCTGTGTTTGCGGACGCATCGGCCACGGACTATAATCCGTATTTTTAGCTGCTCCGCGACACCCGCTCCAGGTACCCGCATGAAATCGGATTCGCTCATCTTCGACAGGCGGCTGTACGAGCTGCTGCAGCAGGAGAGATACTTGCAATTTACAACCCGTGACTTGCGCGATGCCTATGCCGAATGCCTTGTGGGAACGAGCTTCAGCCTCAGTGAGTTACGGCGGTACGTGTATGAGCAGATCCGGCGCATGCTGCGAGTTGGCTGGATCACTCAGGACGCTGAGCGTCGCAAGCGGGGACAGGTCTATCACCTGTGCCCAATCCCAGAAGGCCTGAATCTCGAACTCGTCGATAACGGGTTCAAGAGCAGTCCCACGCCCCAGTGCGATCCGTTGCTGCAGCAGGCTCAGGACATTACTCATGGGGCTCCACCAACCTCGGAGATCGATGTCTTGGAGCATCTAGAATCGCTGCTAAAGGAGATACGGCTCGACTTTCTGACTTCGATGGGCGAAACAGAGCGCTACAAGCAACTCCTCGATGAAATGCCGCACCTCAGGGACCGGGTCGAGGGTGACTATCTTGACGCACGGGACCGCAGCTCTCGCCTGCTGGGGCATCTTCGCGCAGTCGAGAAGACGCTCAAGACATTTGCTCCAAAGCAATGAAGGCCTCATTGAGAGACTGGCAGCGTCGATGCATTAAGACGGCGCTGGAGCACTACGTCACGACACCGCACTTCTTCTGCCAAGCGACACCCGGCGCTGGAAAGACGTGGATGGCAGCAGAACTGGCCAGCTGCTTGCTCCAACAAGGCGAGATTGATCTGGTGCTCTGTTTTGCCCCTTCCTGCCAAGTCGTCGATGGGTTCCGGTCCACCTTCTCTAGGGTGTTAGGCAAGCGACTTGATGGCTTGATCGGCGCCATTGGTGACGCTTGCACTTATCAGGCGATGGAGTATCAGGCCGAGGCGTTCTGGGCGCTCTTGGACGACTATCGGGTGTTAGCTGTTTTCGATGAGATTCACCATTGCGCCGGCCATGATCCACTGCTGAGCAATGCCTGGGGGCAGCAGATCATCCAGAAAATACAGGATCGTGCAGCTTTTACCTTGGCGCTCTCGGGCACTCCGTGGCGTTCCGACGACAAGGGCATTGCGCTGGCTCGTTACTCAGCGCCTGAGGGCCGCTTGATCTGTGATTATCGATATGGGCTGGAAGAGGCCATTGCGGACAATGTCTGCCGCTCGCCTCGAATCGTGCTGCTGGATAACCACGCGGTGAAGCTGACAGAAGAGCTAGAAAATGACAGCTCGGTCAGACTCTTTCCTAGTATCGACCAGCTTCTGAGTGAGTCGCCGGTCTCGTACGAGGAGCTCCTTCGCCATCCCGACATGATCAATCAAATGCTGGCCCTGGGGACCGCAAAGCTCGATGAGCTCCGGGCGATCAAACCGGATGCGGCCGGCCTAGTAGTTGCCACCGACGTCGAGCACGCCCACCAGGTGGCCTTGGCCCTTGAAGCCAAGGGGGAGTCTTGCCGCATTGTTACCAACAGAGATACACGTGCCCAGCATCTGATAAACGAGTTCCGGAGCGGCAACTCCCGCTGGATCGTCGCGGTAGGGATGATCAGCGAAGGGACGGACATTCCTCGATTGCAAGTTTGTTGCTACCTCAGCCGCATTCGCACGGAGCTGCACTATCGGCAGGTATTGGGGCGTGTCCTAAGGCGGACGAGCACATGTGATGATCAGGCTTGGTTATTTGTTTTGGCAGAGTCAACACTCGAGGGATTCTCCCAGCGCGTGGCCGATGATTTGCCGGAGGATCTAGCCCTTTTGAGCCGTGTGCATACGACTGCTGTGGTCACTGGTGAGGCCGCAGATGAAACAGTTGTCAGTTTTCACCTGGGAAGCCCGCAATACAATGACGCTGAGCCTCCACTGCGTACGGGTGCTGCACCGGACTTTTCGTTGGGCAGTTCGGACTCCACATCGACCTACCACGTCAGTTTTTCACAGCGCTATCACCATCAGTTGTTGGCGCTTTTCTAGGTTTTTTACGAAAATCTATCGTCACCCAAGCTTCTGCAATGCTGATCAGCGATGAGCTGAGCCCCAGTCACCGGTCCGATGAGGCCGAATGAAAGTTCAAGGGAAAAGTCGATGAGCTTGGGATGGAAAGGAGCGATGAGTTACGACCAAATCATTGATGCCATTGAGGCACTGGCCTCGGGCGACTCCAGCGCGAAAAGCGGCAATGCATGAATTGCCGATGCACCCCGTGAAGTTCTCACCTGCGGAAGAACGACTGATCGCGTCGATCATTGAGCACATCTACCCCGAACCGAAGGAAGGCACTGTTCTGCCGGTTGAGCATGGTGAACAGCGTGCTGCATGCGGTTTACGCTTGCGACCAAGCTTCTGATCGACGCTGCGAGGTATCGCGATAGGCGAGGTACTTACGCTGCATAGAGATATGGTCAGCAATGTACTTGGCGTCCCGCCAGACTCCCCCGATGAAGGTCGAATCACGACGCGACAGCCACGGCAGGCCTAAGAAATAAACGCCAGGCACGCTCGAAACGCCGCGCTGATGCTGCGGCTTGCCATTCCCGTCGAAGGCGTTGACCTTCAGCCAGCGGTAATCAACCGCATATCCAGTTGCCCAGATGATCGTGGTAATGCCGGCCTCGATCATATCGAGCTCGAGAATGGGATTGGTCACACATTCCGGATCCGGGAGGGTAATGCGGGCTTCAGGCTCTTCCGGTAGCTCGAGACTGTTGCGGGCAATGTAGGCATCAGCGGCATTCAGCAGCGCTAGGTAGTTTCTGTCGCCACCAGCGATATTCTCTGCAAGATCCGGTTTGAAGGCCACCACACCGTCATTGAACAATTTTGTCCATCCAACGAGCGTCATCCCTTGGCGGGCAAGGTTCCGGAAGTCAACCGTATGGCCACCACGGGCACCGCTTACGGCAATGGTGACGCGCTCCTTGCCCGGCCTAGCGACCTCCGCCTCCCATTCGCCCAGAACACCCAGCCACCAGCAAAAATCACGGTTGCGGTAGGCGCGGGGAGGACGATCGTGCGGTCCGACTGAGAGGTAGACCTTCTTGCCAGCACGCTGTAGCTCATCCGCGATCTGCACCCCCGAGGATCCGGCGCCCACTACCAGCACGGCCCCCTCAGGCAGTTGCTGTGGATTACGGTACGCGGCTGAGTGGATCTGCGTGAGCTTCTCGTCCTTCGGCGCAATCAACGGGATAACCGGGTGCTGAAACGGTCCGGTTGCAGCAACCACGCGATTGGCCTGGAGCACGCCCGCGGACGTTTCAATTGTGAAGCC
Organism: Metapseudomonas cellulosilytica; assembly: GCF_049334135.1. Lineage (NCBI taxonomy): Bacteria > Pseudomonadati > Pseudomonadota > Gammaproteobacteria > Pseudomonadales > Pseudomonadaceae > Metapseudomonas > Metapseudomonas cellulosilytica. Next base: position 52,186 of record NZ_JBHZGN010000019.1, read on the forward strand.
CGGCCGGTCGGCATTGCGGACCACCTTCTTCACTTCCACGCCGGTGCGGATGGGGGCATTGAACTTCCTGGCATAGGCTTCGAAATAAGCCGCAATCTGGTCTTTCGGGGCGAAGGCGTCGGGATCGAGGCCGAATTCCAGACCCGGGAAGCGATCGTGCCAGGCCGGACCATTGGCAACCAGTGAATCCCAGCGTCCCGTGCGCCAGGCTTCGGCGATACGATTGCGCTCCAGAACCAGATGGGGCACGCCGAGCTGACTGAGGTGTTCACTCATCGCCACACCAGCCTGGCCAGCGCCAACGACAAGCGTATCAATTTCTATTTTTTCAACTGTCATTTCTGTGTCCTTGCTGCTCCACACATGCAGTTGCGCAGCAAACTTGCCGCCTTGCTCAAGAAAGCATCCACCAGATCAAGAGTGACTTCTTCGTAGCCGGTCAGGCCGGCATAGTGGCTTTCGAAGTTCAGTGGTTCATTCATCACACCGCAGATGTCGAGCTCAGGTGCGGAACCCGGCAACCGCATCGTTCAGTGTGCCGCCGACCAGTTCCAGTTGGCGCACCGAGCCGTCCAGTTCTCCACTGGCCGCATTGCTCTCTTCGGCGATGGCGCGAACCCGCTCCATGCTCAAACCAACCTGTTCGGCCACGACACTCTGCTGCTCGGCTGCCGTGGCAATCTGCAGGCTCATCTGCTCCACGATCGACACAGCCCGGCTGATCGCCTGTAGCGCTTGCGAGGCTTCGGCGGTCAGCGAAACACTAGCCCGAGTCAGTTCCCGGCTGCCCTGCAGGCGCTCCGACGCTTCAACGCTGACCGCTCTCAGCTGTTCGACAATGGCGGCGATCTCGTCTGTCGAGGCCTGAGTGCGATGGGCCAGACCCCGTACCTCTTCCGCCACCACGGCAAAGCCGCGGCCGTGATCGCCAGCGCGAGCCGCCTCGATGGCGGCATTTAGCGCCAATAGGTTGGTCTGCTCGGCCAGACTGTCGATCACGTCGAGCACCCTTCCCACGGCGTCGCTTTCCCGAAGAAGACGGGCCATCGCCTCGCTGCAGCCGTGCATTTCGCGGTCCAGCCGGTCGATCCGATCACTGGCCTGGCGCACCAACTCGTCACCTCGGCGCGCCTCCTGATTGGCCTGCAGAACAGCCTCGCAGGTTTCGCTGGCATTGCGTGCCACTTCCTGGGCAGTGGCGGTCATTTGTTGCAGCGCGGTAGCCGCCTGCTCGGTTTCTGCGTACTGCAACTCGACGCCTTGGCGAGTGCGGACGGCCACCGTCACCACACCTTCGGCGGTGTGGTTGAGCCGACCGATGTCCTGGCCGATCCGGCCGACCAAGGCTCGCAGGCTGTCCAGCATGGCGACAACACTGGCCAGCAGCTGACCCAGTTCGTCGCGTCGACCATCGGCCTCGATCTGGGCGCTGAGATCACCGGCTGCCACCCGCCGGGTCAGGGCTAACGCCTGGCGCAAGGGATGCAGGATCAGGTGGCGAATGAGCAGGGCCCCGCCAATGCCGAGGACCAGCGAGACGCCTAGGGTCAGTCCGAGTAACTGCGTCACCTGCCGGCTGGTCAGTTGCCAGGCCTGCTCTTGGTTGGCTGCCACCGCAGCCAGTTGCTGGCCGACCTTGTCCGAGGCCTGCCCCATGGCCACCTGGCTGGCACCGGCCTGGTCCCGGCTGGCGACAAAACGGGTGAAGGCGCCACGGTAGTCAGTCAAGGCCTCGTTGGCCTGGCGCAGCGATTCCTGCTCGCTGCCGTCGAGCTGGCGGGCAAGGCTGTCCATGTAGGTGAGCAGCTCGGTCATGTGCGATTCCCACTCGTCGCGGGAGCGACGGCCACCTTCGTGGGCAAAGTGCAGCTCGCTGTCGCGCAGGACCTCGAGCTTGTCGCGCAGCATCGAGGTTTGCCGCAGCAGGGTCAGACGCTCCTGGCTGGCCGCTTGGCCCTGCTCAGCGAGGGCATTTTGCGAGTCCAATTGGTCGAGTAGCACGGCAGTGAAACGTTCGCCGAGGCTCTGTGCCAGCTCTTGCATGCGGATACGTGCATCACGCTCCTCGCTCTTGGCCCGGCTGTAGTGCTGAAACTGACTTAAATAGACGGTGGCAGCCTTGTCCGCTTCAACCGATTCAGGAAGGTATGCGTGATGCCGGAGCAAAGCACCGAGTTGCTCAATGAAACCGGCAACCTGTTGGGCGGAGGCGGGATCCAGTTCCAGGCCGAAAGCCTTTTCCGATTCGCGGGCTCGCAGCATCAACGTCAGGGCGATACCGAAGTCGCGAATGGTGGCGCCGCGCTCCTCCAGACTATGCAGGGCCTGAAAGGCGGTGAGGACGACCGCGAGGGTCGACAGCAATACTAAGCCAATGCCGACGGATAGCTTGGCGCCCACCGAAAGGTGGCCGAGCAGACGAGCGAGCATGGTGACCTCCTGAAGTGACGTATCCGTGGCATGCGCCTAGCCCAGGTGTAAGAGCGCAATGTGGACGAACGGGTCAGCAGGCGCGGCCCACGCCCGGGAGAAGTGGGATAAGGGGCATGACTATTCTTCTTGCTCTGGTCATAAAAACGGTTCTTCGCGGATTTCCGGGGGAAGCGGCTTTTAATTTCATGAAGAGGAAGTCGCTGTCCCGGTAATCCGTGAAGAACCTAAAGAGCGGGTAGGGATAACCCGCGGCTTAACGACGTCTGTTGCTACTTAAAGAAGGTCTGTTGGCTAGTACGGCGCTGAACCAGACCATCGGTCAGGCTGTACAGGGGGCCCTGTGCGTAGTGCTTTTCCACCAGCGAGCAGAACACTCCGACCCCAAGGGTATCGACATAGCGCAGCGGACCGCCGCGGAAGCGAGGGAACCCAAGACCCAGCACCAACCCCATATCCACCTCGGCAGCACTATCGGCGATACCCTCGTCCAGACAACGCACTGCTTCCAGGCATAGCGGGATCATCATCCGCTCGACAATCTCAGAGTCGCTGACCGCCAGGCAGGCGGTGCTCATGGATTCGATCAGGTCGTAGACGTCGTTTTCCGCCTCTTTGGATCGTTTGCCTTGGCTGTCAACACCATATCGGTAGAAACCGAAACCGTTCTTCTGCCCCAGCCGTCCATTACGTACCAGTGCCTCGGCCACGGTCTCGCCGTCGTGGCCCATACGTTCCGGGAAGCCGTCCACCATAACCGCGTCGGCGTGAACCAGGGTGTCCAGGCCCACCACGTCGGCCAGGAACGCCGGCCCCATCGGCCAGCCGAAAGATTCCATCACCCTGTCGATACGCTGGTAATCGACGCCGTGCTTCAGCAAGCGGTTAAAGGCATTGAAGTAAGGGAACAGAATGCGGTTGACCAAAAACCCGGGGCAGTCATTGACTACAATCGGAGTTTTGCCCATAGAGATCGCGTAGGCCACGGTGGTGGCGACCGCCTCTTCGGAACTACGCTCACCCCGGATCACCTCCACCAGCGGCATGGCATGAACCGGGTTAAAGAAGTGCATGCCGCAAAAGTTCTCCGGCCGCTGCAGGGACTCGGCCAAGTGGCTAATGGAGATCGACGACGTATTAGAGGCAATTACTGCATTGGGAGCACTCTGCTCGACCTCGGCCAAGACTTTGGCCTTGATCTTGGGGTTCTCAACGACAGCCTCAACCACCAGGTCGATCTCCCCGAAGCCGTCGTAATCCAGCGTTGGTACGATGGCCTCCAGCACCGCCGCTCGCTGGCTAACAGAGAGACGACCACGCTCGACCTGTTGGGACAGCAACTTGTCGGCCACACGCATTCCCAAATCCAGCGCATCCTCGTTGATATCCTTCATTAGGATCGGCGTGCCCGTGCTGGCCGATTGGTAGGCAATTCCGCCGCCCATAATGCCGGCCCCCAACACCGCCGTCTGAGCCAGCGGACAAGCCTTGGCAGCAGCGATTTTGGCTTTGCGCTTAACCAACTGATCGTTGAGAAAGAGCCCAATCAGGCACTTGGCGACCGGCCCCTTGGCAATCCTCGGGAGCGCATCAACTTCGCATTCGAGTGCCTGAGTGAAGGGCAGCACCGCGTGCCCGCCGATTAGTTTCAGCACGGCGTGCGGCGCCGGATAGTTAGCCCCGTACTTACGGTCGATCTGCTTGCCAGCATCAAAAAGCTGCTTCTGCGCGTGATCGTCCAGTGTCAACGATTGCCACTTGCGCTGCCGCTCGGACCGGAAGTCCGTATCGGCAGCGATCTGCTGCTGAAGGAACGCCCGCGCCCTCGGAGCCAGCTCGCTAGGGGGAATCACTTGATGCACAATGCCGGCCTCCAATGCAGCACCTGCGCGCTGCGGGCGTCCCGACAAAATCCACTCAAGCGAGGTACCGACGCCGGCGAGGCGAGACAGGCGAACTGTGCCCCCCCAACCCGGATAGATACCCAGATTCACCTCGGGAAACCCGACGCGCGCATCCTCGGCCAACACCCGGTAGTCACAGGCTAGAGCCAGCTCCATGCCCCCGCCCAAGGCCAGGCCATTGACCACAGCCACCGTGGCGTACGGTAGGGTTTCAAGTTGGTTGAAAAGCGCATGTGTCTGACACAGGCTTGCTTTGAGGTCGGAATCATTGAGACCAAATAGAGCGGAAAACTCGGTGATATCGGCACCGACAATAAAGTCCCGCTTACCACTGGTAATCAGCAGTCCGCGCACACCTGGCTCCAACTGCAACTGCTCGAGTGCCTCGTGCAACTCATGAAGAGTGGCGTGGTCCAGTTTGTTTACTGGGCTATCGCGACGATCGAAACGCAATTCGGCGATACCGCCGTCGATCGTCAGTTGCAGACTGACTCCGTTAAAGACCATATTCAACTCCCGATAATCTGATGCAGCCCATCGGCCCGCTGCAGTTCACTACTGCGGGCCCGAATGCCAATCCTGGCTCTACCTTGAAGGGAAAAGGTTTATAGGCGCTCGAACAACGCGGCGATACCTTGACCGCCACCTATACAGAGGCTGACCACTGCGTGGCGCCCCTCAACGCGCGCCAGTTCATACAATGCCTTCACGGTAATCACTGCGCCCGTGGCGCCGACCGGGTGACCAAGTGAAATGCCGCTGCCGTTGGGGTTGAGCTTGTCGCGGGGAATATTCAATTCCTTGGCTACCGCCAACGCCTGAGCGGCAAACGCCTCATGGATCTCCCACAGGTCAATATCGCTCACCGTCAAATTGGTGTTTTCCAGCAACTGCCGGATAGCCGGTACCGAACCGATGCCGATGTACTTGGGGTCCATTCCCGCGAAGCTATAACCCACCAGTCGCGCCATGGGCTTGAGCCCTTGCGCCTCGGCCGCCGCCCGCTCCATCAACATCAACGCCGCAGCTGCATCGTTGGGACCGGAGACGTTACCGGCGTTAGCTACACCATCCCGTTTGACTACCGGGTTGAGCGCAGCCATGCCTTCAACTGTAAAGTTACGACGTACTTGTTCATCTGTATCGAACAGAATCACGCCCTTGCTTGACTTAAGTTCTACCGGGACGATCTGCTCTTTGAAAAACCCCTGTTCGATGGCGCGCTTGGCGCGATTGTGGCTCTCGATTGCAGCTTGATCCTGCTCTTCGGGGCTTATTTTCCACGTTTCGGGGATGTTTTCGGCCGTCATCCCCATATGCACTTTTTCGAACGGGCGGTGCAGCACCGACGACATAGCATCGACAAGTTGGCCATCTCCCATGCGGTAACCGAAATGAGCGTTGTGTACCCAGCAGGGCTCACGATTCATATTTTCGGCACCACCAGCCACCGCACTGTCGCAAACTCCGATCTCTATTTGCTGTGCAGCGTTGACCACCGCCTGCAGACCACTGCCGCACAGGCGATTCACCGTGACAGCGGGAGTCACCTTTGACAATCCACCCTTTAGCGCGGCTACTCGGGCCATATATGCATCAGATGGCTCGGCGTAGATAACATGGCCAAATACGCAGCGCCCCACTTTATCCGGTGCGACACCTGCGCGAGCGACCGCCTCGCGCACCACTAGACCTGCCAAATCGCTCGGTGCGTGCTCTTTGAGGCTGCCGCCAAGGGTACCGATAGCCGTGCGGACGCAGCTCAGTACCACCACTTCCCGCTTGTTCATTGAATGCTCTCCCGTGTGCACCAACGTCGGTCGGTCATAAATACTGTTGCCCCATCTATGGAGGGTCTGAATTATCCCGGTGCTTCCAAGCCGCCTCGCTGTGGGAGTTTTAAATAACGAGGCGATTAAAACAGCCGCTTAATCCATGTATGCCATCCATTGCAGGTACCTCGCGGAAGCCATTCTTCGCATCTCCTGCATTTACCGGGCAACATTCACAGACTCGACAAGGCGAAAAGCGCGACCAACTTTTCAGTGTTTTCCGACAGCTCTTGGAAGCACGACTTGGCGGATATAACTGCGCCTGCCGGAGCTGGCGAAAATCATCAGCTTAACTAGAAAGCTCAGCGGACTGGTTCTACCTTTCGCCCTATAACTAAAATCCATATCCGACTGATAGCAAAACCAAATCCGTATCGATTTCAGTACCCGCACTTGGTCCTGACCCCACTGCAGGCGATCCAAATGTATATTCCAGGCCGAAAGTAAGCTCATTACCACTGGAAAGTTTTTTGGTTGCACCAAACGTAACTGCTTTCGAATTGATCGCAACCAACAGCAGATTATTGGCCGTCTTATCAGAATCAAACGTGCGCGGCGCATAGCTTGCACCGGTACGGACTGTCCAGCTGTCGCTCAAGACATAGTTCAGACCGATCCGCCGGACATCCTGATCCTCCCATCCAAACAGGGGTGAGAATTGCGTATCTCCCCAGCGGATCCGAAGATAATCCGCCGCAAGCGTAAGCTTCGGGGTTAACTTAACCGCAACACCGACCCCGTACTGCTCCGGCACATCCAGCGCACCATCTGTTCCAGATAGGACTTCCTTATCGTAACCGTCAAAGGAACTCATTTTGATTTTTGACCCATACATTGCGCCGAACGACCAAATATCGTCGGCACGCCACAGAACACCGGTGCGCCAACCAAGCCCGGTTGCGTATTCATGACCCTTGTGCGTCACTCCTGGAAAATTTTTGAGCTCCAGGGCCGAGAACGCCGGGGCCAGTGAGAAGCCAATCGACAGATTCGGCCTTGGTTTGTAGGTTACTGTCGGCAAAATAACCTGAACAATCGCAGTGCCTTCTGTGCCGTCCGACCCTCCGGTGGCAAGGTTATTGTCATAACCGAAACCGGCACCGTTGGACATGTTGGAGATACCGATAGACCATTGATCGTCAATGGCATGGCTATAACCAAATTCAGGAGTGACACTGACCCCCGTACCGTGAAGATCTATAGGACCGTTCTTACTATCGGTATGTGTGAGCAACATCTGTGCTCCGATATCTATACGGTCCTCAACAAAGCCCAAGCCAGCTGGGTTATTGGTTGTAGCCATCGCATCCAGCGGAAGGGCGATAGATGCCCCCCCCATACCGTGCGCCTTGCTTCCGTAGGCCCCAAGCTGAAGTCCATTAATCGCGGCGGCGTCAGTAGCAAATATCGTTAGACAGGCAGCACAGCAGCCGCTCGCCAAATGATTGACGTTCATGCTTTTCACCTCTGATTGTTGTTTTAGTGGTGCTTTGGTTGGGATGCGATATTTCAACTAAGTCAGAATGATCCTATTCCGGTCAATTCCTGGCTTTGAAATTTATAAATGTACAAACCTCTTAATCGGCGACGCCAGGTTTGTTTCGACTCGAAATATCCTTATTAACTAATTCCGCCGCACGTTTGCGCAGGACGTTCTTTTGAACTTTTCCAGTGGGGGTTTTGGGCAGATCACCAAACTCGAAATGTTTCGGTGTTTTGAACCCAGCCAACCGTTCCTTACAAAAGATGGTTAAGGCTTCGGGATCTGGCCTTGTGGCGTTCGGCTTCAACGCGATAAACGCCATCGGCGTTTCGCCCCATTTCGAATCGGGGCGCGCTACTACCGCGGCCTCCATAACCTCGGGGTGGAGATAGAGCACCTCTTCGACCTCAAGGCTCGAGACGTTTTCACCGCCGGTGATGATGATGTCCTTGGACCGATCCTTGATCTCGATGTAGCCATCAGGATGAGTGACACCCAGGTCGCCAGTCCGAAACCAGCTCCCGGCAAAGGCCTTGGCCGTGGCCTCTGGATTCTTGAGGTAGCCTTTCATCGTCGTATTGCCGCGCACCATGATCTCGCCAACGGTCGTGCCATCCCAAGGCAAGGGTGTAATGTCGTCGGGATCACGCACCGAAACGTCCCCGACCAGAGGATGCGGCACGCCCTGCCGCGCCATGAGGCGTGCGCGGTCTGGTAGTGGCAAATCGGCCCACTCCTCCTGTGGCTCGCAAATCAGGCTCGGACCGTAGGTCTCGGTAAGGCCATAAAGATGGGTGACGGCGAAGCCAAGATCCTCCATCGCCTTGATAACTGTGCTTGGCGGAGCCGCGCCTCCGGTAGCAATCCGTACGATATGGTCGAACCTGCGGCGGTCGCTCTCTGGCGCATGAATTAGCATCGACAGGACCACTGGTGCAGCGGCCAGATGGGTCACTCGATGTCTTGCAACCAGGTCAAAGACCATTGCCGGTTCGGTCTTGCGCAGACAGACTTGCGTACCGCCGACAGTGACCATGGCCCAGCAATGCGTCCAGCCGTTGCAGTGAAACAGCGGCAGAGTCCAGAGGTAGGTGCTGGTCGGCCCCAGCCCCATCGACAAGGCATTACCCAAAGCATTCAGCGCCGCGCCCCGGTGGGAATAGACAACCCCCTTGGGGTTGCCAGTCGTCCCGGAGGTATAATTCAACGAAATCGGTGCATCTTCGTCCTCAATTTCGGGAAGATCACCGAAAGAGTTCCCACTCGCCAGGAACGCCTCATATCCCTCAGCGTGATCTCCCTCTGTTATGTCGATGACAATGACATTGAGGGAGGCGTCAGCGCGCACGGCATCGGCAACAGCGGTGAACTCCTCGTCCACGAAGAACACGCGCGCCTCTGCATGGCGCAGGATGGCAAGCACGGCGTTGGTATCGAGGCGCGTGTTGATCGTATTCAGAACCGCCCCGGACATAGGAACGGCAAAATGCGCCTCGACCATGGCGGGCACATTGGGTGCCATGATTGACACGACGTCGCCTGGGCCAATATTGGACTTTCGCAGTGCATCCGCCAGTTGACGGCAGCGCCTATTCATTTCGGCGTAAGAAATACGCCGACTACCGTCAATAATGGCCGTTTTAGTCGGGAACACACGGGCCGCACGCGCCAGCGTGCTAACCGGTGTCAACGCGACTCTATCCACGGGCCCAGGAAAGAGATCGTCAAAGGCGGATCGGAGGGTGTTCTCGGACTTGTCCATAACTTTCATTACTCAGAGCAATGCTCATAGCCGCTTTGTTACGTGTGTCCCGATCGGTGTTGAGGGCAACGTATTCCCGGCCGAGCCGATGTCGCGTCCGCAGCGTCTACGGGATAAATGGATCCGCGCTACGGCGCTCTACTGTCAGGTAACGGAATTTGGCGCATGGAAAGGGCCAAAACGCGCGTGCTCCGATTAGGGAGCACGTTTTGCCCCCACGAGAACGAAGAGCACCGGAACCGGCTTGTCCGTTGGGTTGCGCCAAGCATGGCGGGTGCCATTCTGGACGATGAAATCGTGTTTCCGGACTTTGGTGGTGCTCCCGTCATCCAGCTCCAAGATCAACTCGCCGTCGAGGACAATCCCGTAGTCGACAGCGTCGACCCTGTGAAAGCCAGGGGCATCCATTTCGAAGGTATCGCCGAAACCAGGCATTTTCTCCAGGAGCTCACCTCCCGCTGCCATAGGATCGAACCCTGGGTCCATCATCACCGAGTCGGGCGGGAATACGGCCAATACGACCCTCGTCCCTCCCGGGAGAGGCGCCCAGCACGTGGTCGCCGTAGTGGGGTCCGTGACGGGTTTCCCCACTGTGTTGCCAGGTTCTGTCTCCCACAGCATTGCGGTGAACATTTGGGGACAATGGTTGAATACGTTGGTATTTTGAGGCTCGCCATCCGAGACGAAAATTGCTTTGCCGGCCTCATCATGCCCGGTCACAACACGGCGAAGGTTCATCAGGTTGCTCCTCGCAGGGCGTTAATGCACAACAACGATGTTGGTGAAACCACCGTTCCGATCTTCGAGCGCGGCAAGGGCTTCATCGACTTTGTTGATCGGGAAACTTTGATGTTCGAAGACATCCAGGTTCAGAACACCCGCCCCGGCCATGTCGGCCATTGCCTGGCCTTCAGCGGTGGTGAACCAAAGCGAGCCAAGGATGGATTTCTGCCGGGTCATCAGGTCGACCAAGTCAACGGGAAGGGGCAAGACCATGCCACCGGTGTTTACGTGGATGCCGCCACGGCGCAGCGCCTTGATAGAGGCCGCTACGGAATCCACAGGTGCATTGGCGCCCAGGCACTGGATGATCACATCGACGCCGAAACCTTGAGTTTGCCGCAGGATCTCATCGACTACCCCGCCATCCATGACCAAGGTCTGAATACGGTCGGGCGCGATGGATTTGAGTTGGGCGAGGTGCTCCTTGTTGCGGCCGGTGGCGAAAATCTTGGCCGCCCCCATTGCGAGTGCGCAGATCGTTGCCCCAACACCCAGCGTGCCGGTGCCGCCGTCGATCATCACAGTCTGACCGGCTTGCAGGTTGGCTTTGCGCAGGCCGGAATAGGCCGTGCCAATATATCCAAACCGCGCAGCGGCCTCATAGCTGACGTTATCCGGCAATTTGACCAGATTGCGCGCCGGCGCGGTCAGGTACTCGCCGAAACCGCCATAGGGGTAATCCTTGAAAATTTCCACAGACCCCGGGCCGAAGCCGAAGTAGCCCATGAAGGTGTACGCCGTGCAATTCACATCGTCACCGGCGCGGCACGCCCTGCAGCTTCCACAGGACAGACCAGGGTTCACATAGACGCGATCGCCCGGCTTGATGTCCTGACGCACTCGGTCCCCGACAGCTACGACAATGCCGGTCGAGTCCAAGCCATAGACTGCAGGCAGGTCTGCCAGTGGCAGAAACGGGAACCACTCGGCGAAATGCTGAATGACATTTGGTAAATTCGGAATCACGCCCGCAGCTTTCACCTGAACAATCACGTCGGTGTCACGGATTTCAGGCATAGGCACTTCGTCGACCTGGAACAGGCCACCGCGCTCATGTAAACGAGCAGCACGCATTGTTATCTTAGACATTATTGTTTTTCCTCCGAGTGGATCTTCAGCAGCTTTGACTGCTTTTGTTTTGTCGGGCGCAGGTTCATCTCCTGCGAGTCCCGTTTATCATGCGTTCGCTACGGCTTCCTGAATATGTGCGCCCCGAAGGGGAAACCCACTATTGCCGGATCATATAGAGACCCCATATCTAGAGCCCGAAGGAAGCGGGTCCTGGGGATCGACAAAAATGTCAGGCAAAAGCGGGGTGTTTGGATCGTTGCGATAGCAATCAAAGTCGGTCACACCCTCTTCCGACAGGATGCTGTCATCCAGCACAAAGTTTCCGGTAAAGGTGCGGGCATCGCGACAAAGGATGGCATAGGCCGCATCTGCCATGATCTCGGGGGTGCGCGATTGTCGCAGCATGGCATCACCGCCAAGAGCAAACTCGACTGCCGCTGTCGCCACCGTTGTCCGCGGCCACAAAGCATTGCAGGCAATACCCTCTTCGCGCAGCTCTTCGGCCAACCCCAACATCACCATCGACATGCCGTATTTGGACATGGTGTAGGGCAGGTGCTGAGCGAACCAATCGGCGCGCATTGCCAGCGGCGGCGAGAGCGCCAGAATATGCGGATTGCTACTATTCCGCAGATAAGGAATGCAGGCGCGAGAGGTGATGAATGTCCCGCGCATATTGATCTGCTGGATTAGGTCAAAACGCTTCAGCTCGATGTCCGCGGTCTTGGACAGGTCGATGGCCGAGGCATTATTGATGCAGGCATCAATGCCACCGAAACGCTTGACGGTCTCGGCTACGGCTTTCTTCACCCGCTCTTCGTCCCGCACGTCTACGATGAGAGGTAGCGCTTTGCCGCCGGCCCTCTCGATTGCCTCCGCTGCCGAGTAGATCGTGCCAGGCAGCTTGGGGTGCGGTTCGGCGGTTTTGGCCGCAATTGCGACGTTTGCGCCATCGGCGGCAGCGCGCAACGCAATAGCCAGACCAATTCCGCGACTTGCGCCAGTGATGAACAATGTCTTGCCCGCAAGGGGCTTGGGCGTTTCACTCATATGATGTCCTCTGACAGGGCGGTGGCCGCACGGTCAACGCCGGGTCTGTTATTTTTTTCAGTCTGGTCTGACCCATTAGGCAGCAAAAGCGCTTGCCCGCCCGGTCAGGACATCAAGTACCTTATCGGCGTCAAACGGCTCGCCGTTGTCGCGCCAGGCCACGTGATGGTCGGGCCGCACGATGACCGCCCGCGTAGCAAACAGATCGCAGATCTGCGGCTCGTGGACGCGGTGGATAACAAGAGGGATACCCTTCTTCTCGGCAGCGGCCTGGAAGGTCTTCGAGATCGTATCGCCCTCAACCTCGATAAGCGTGTAGACCTTCTCGACCAGATCGAGCGTTGAGCGACCATCCACCAGCCAGGCATGGGGAAGCCGATGGCCCGGCCGCGCGGTTTGGATGTATTCAACGATGTCGTCAGCAGGCTCGGGCGTGCCGTCGTCCACGATCACGGGTGAACCGGAATAGCGGTAGCCAAGCGGAGCACCCAAGGAGTTGTATTCGCGTGTGAACACCTCGGTGATAAGACCACCTATCACTTTCCGCGACGCATCGCCTTCCACATCCTCTCTATGCAAGTTCGCCAGATGCAGATCGATGGTCGGCTTCACTCTGCCCCAATCACGATACAGTTCACCCGCCATCGCGGCCGTCCGCGCCGCTCCCATTTTGCGGTCGTATTCGTAGCTATCGAGCAGTGCGTCGTCGGCCCACCCTTCGAGCACCCCAGCCAACTTCCACCCAAGGTCAAAGCCGTCCAGGATGCCGGTGTTCATACCGAAACCACCTGCAGGCGGCATGGTGTGCGCGGCGTCTCCTGCGATGAAAACCCGGCGATCGCGAAACCGCTCTGCGGTACGTTCGCGGTTCACCCAAGGCAAGACACCCGTCAGATATTCATACGCAACCTTTTGGCCAACTACTTGTTCAACTGCCTCATCCATGCGCGCCTTGTCGACTTTCTCCGGCTCGGCGACCAGGACGATGCGGTATTGGTCAATACCGTCATAGGGCAGCAGGGTCACAGAAACACCGTTGTTCGTCACAGCGGTGTAACGGCCACCGATGCGAGGGCGTGCGAGATCAGCGATCTCCTTACTCTGGATAATGGCCTCAGCAGAGTACCCATAGACCCCGGAGCTCTCGTAATTAACACCAATCTTTTCGCGCACGCTGCTACGAGCACCATCACAACCCACCAGATATTTAGCGCGGATCGTGAAGGCATCGCCGCCGCTCACCGACTGCACCTGGATCGACACGCCGTCTGCATCCTGGGTCATGTCGAGAAACTTGTGCTCCCAAAGGAATTCAACCGAGTCGAAACTGCCCGCCAAACGATGAAGGATCGGATTGAACCAGCTTTGTGGGCAACGCTGCGCAAAGGTCGGGCTTTCTCGCGGAGGCTCCATTTCGGAGATCGCAGCCCAAGGGATACGGGCCAGTTCGTGCCCAACGAGGGAAGTAAGATATGACGCGTCCTGGGGGTGGTCCGCCGGCCATCCGCAGTTGCGCATGTCGTCGGTGATACCCCAAGTTCGAGCCAACTCCATGGTCCGAATGCTGATCGCATGCAGACGCGGGTCTCTGAAAGCCCCGTCTGTCATTTCGACGATGACGGTCTTTACGTTCCGCCGACCCAATTCCGCACCCAAGCCACATCCAACCGGCCCAGCGCCGACAACCACGACATCGACCTCTATAGTTGCTTTCTGCATGCAGCAACCTCCTCTCTTATTGTTGTTCGCTCTGTGATTGCTATAAATCCAAGCGACCCAAGCCTTGAAACGCGTGACTCTCTAACGCCTCTGAAGGCGCGTCCTGAGTCACCGCACAACCTTTAAGCCCACTGCGCCGCAGCGATCTCGCTGCGCCGTATCAGCTTGCTCGATTAGGCTAACGTTAGCACAACGCAGGCAGAGCATTGCAAGCTTTTTTTGACTAACAGAGCCTTTCTTCCCTGAACACGCAGAGGTTGCCTTGCCATAGACAAGCTTCCCCATGTCAGGATCCGAGCGCTTTTGATATAACGTTAGCAAAGATCTGCAAGAATCGTTTGCGCTGACCGCCGCTTAGGAGCTCAACCGGGCGCAACTCAACCTACCAAGGACAAGTACCAGCAGCGGCGGAAAACGGCGGCGCCTCCGACCGCCTCCCCACTCAAACCCACCAAATCACCGTTTCTACTGGGTGCAAAACATGACTGAATTCGTCCGCGATCGAGAGATCGAGTTCTTGCTCTACGAGTTTCTCAATACGGCAGCGCTTCAGGCGCGCCCGCGGTACGCCGAACAAGACCGAACGATATATGACGAGATTCTGCGTTCAGCCCGGGCCGTTTCCGAACGCTACCTACTGCCGTTCTATCAAAAAGGCGATGAGAATGAAGTGCAGATGGTAGACGGTGCGGTCCTGTCTACACCGGAAGTCGCCCCCGCGTGGCGCGCGATCTGCGAAGGGGGCTTCATGGATATGTCAGCCGATGCCGAGATGGGTGGACTGCAGGTGCCCGAGGTTGTCACGCGCGCGGCGCAGATCTATTTCCAAAGCGCCAACACCAGCTTCGCGGTCTATCCCTTCCTCACCCAAGGGGTCATTAACCTAATTCGCAGCTTCGGGACAGAGGCGCAGCAGGAGCTTTGGATTCCGCAGCTCACCAGCGGAACGTCTATCGGCACTATGGCGCTCACGGAGCCGGCGCAAGGCTCGGCGCTAGCCGACATCACCACACGAGCCGAGCCCCAAAACGACGGAACATGGCGCATCTTTGGACAGAAGATATTCATTTCCGCCGGGGATTCCGATGTGTCGGACAACGTGGTCCATATGGTTCTCGCCAAGACGGCGGGCGCAGGGGCCGGTGCCAATGGCATCTCGCTGTTCCTGACACCGAAATGGCTTCCCGACGGCAATGGAAAGCCAGCGACGCGTAACGATGTGCATCTTGCGGGTGTGTTGCACAAGATGGGGCAGCGCAGTTCGCCCACCACCGCCCTCAGCTTCGGCGAGAAAGAGGGGGCAGTCGGCTGGCTGGTCGGAGAAGAAGGCAAGGGGCTGGCTGCCATGTTTCAGATGATGAACGAAGCGCGGATTGGCGTTGGCATCATCAGCGCGGCGCTGGCCTATCGGGGCTTTCTCTATTCGCTCGCCTATGCGGGCGAACGCCCACAAGGCCGGTTGCCATCTAACAAGAATCCGAAATCGCGGCAGGTGATGCTGACCGAGCACGCAGACGTTCGCCGCCTGCTCCTGATGCAGAAATGCTATTCCGAAGGAGCGCTCGCACTGTGTCTTTTTGCGGCGTCCCTCTTTGAGGACCAGCATACGCATCCAGACCTTGAAGAGCGAAAGCGCGCAGGGCTGCTGCTTGATCTGCTGACGCCCATCGTTAAGTCATGGTCCGCAAAATACGGGTGTGCATCGAACGAGCAAGCGATCCAAATATTGGGGGGTGCGGGCTTTACGCGCGAGTACATTGTTGAACAACTCTACCGGGACCAGCGAATCAATCCAATCCACGAGGGCGCGGAAGCCATTCACGGGCTGGATATCCTGGGCCGGAAAGTGCGCGTTTCTGGCGGCGCGGCGTTGGATATCTTTGCCACACAAGTGACCTCAACGATAGAGTCGGCGGAACGTGCAGGGCATGACCTCCCAGGATTGGCGCGCTACGTGAAGGAAAGGCTGGAGCGTTTGATTAACGTCACACAGGACTTGCTTGACCACCAGGCCGTGGATATTGATGCGTCCCTGTCCAATGCAACCATTTACCTCGACGTGTTCGGTCGTGTCTGCATTGCCTGGCTCTGGCTCAAGCAAGCAGTGGTGGCACATGAAACGAAGGCTGCCACGCACGAGGATGCACTCTACTACGAGGGCAAGGTAGCGGCGGCGCGTTATTACATCGAGTGGGAGTTGCCGCAAGCAGATCACCAAATGGACATCTTGGAGACCCCGAACCTCATTCCGCTGAGGATGAACCCAGAGACATTTTGAGATTCTGCAAAGAAAAAGTTTGGCCGACACAGAAACATGGGAACTCGTGGCAAACAAGTTTCATGCGTCGGCCGAACCACAAGGCTAGTTAATTGTGCGACGCCTCATAGCGCAATGATCTTAAAGAATAAAGTCTGTCGCGCTGCCCCCGGGCCGTGCGGCCGACTCTCCCACGCACCCCACATATTTATCCACATCCCCCCCAACCGAGCTCTCTGAATCGCCCCTAGTTTCGTAGACACCGCCAAGCCTCATGACGCGGGACTCAGCGCTGCTGACTGGGTTGGGTAAGTCGTTAGCGACTTTCCAGTCTGCTCCGAAATAGGTGCTCGAAATCCGCTTCTGGCCGGTTTCTACCAGTCGTGACGGGCAGAAATTGGCCGATTCTGTTGAAAAAGTTGGTGCCGCCTCGACTCACTCATTCGGAACCAGCGAAGCTCCTCAACCGCTGAATGAAATTGCTGAGTGCCGTTGGTTCCGTCTGGACGTCCTGGACGACCGGAAGTGCCACAAGGCTGTAAGTCGTCTGTTCAAGGCTGTGCAGGTTTTTTGACGACTGGCGGGAGTACGAGCGACGGCCTAGCCTGGACATGAGATCGCGCTGCCCGCCTGCTCCATCGCCTGCACGCGAACCA
This sequence comes from Metapseudomonas cellulosilytica, assembly GCF_049334135.1. Lineage (NCBI taxonomy): Bacteria > Pseudomonadati > Pseudomonadota > Gammaproteobacteria > Pseudomonadales > Pseudomonadaceae > Metapseudomonas > Metapseudomonas cellulosilytica. Next base: position 69,133 of record NZ_JBHZGN010000019.1, read on the forward strand.
GCTCACCCTGGGCGCCGGCGTCGAGGAGCTGGGCATCCGGATCAAGCAGCGCGGTTCCACCGAAACATCGACGCCGTACGCCGACACCTCGACATCCTTCAGGCCAACGCTGATTTCTTTGGCGAGGCCATCGCGGTCCCGATGACCGATACCTAAGCTACGCTGTAATTGCTAAGCGTGTCCCCCCTAGCTGCCACGGTGTTCCGTGTCGCCGTGGCAGCGCTTTTAGGAGGGTATGGAGCCTACTGATCACCAGTTCCTGCCTGCTCTCCAGGCTCTCATGGACGAATATCAATTCGGACCAGGCGAAACCCTGCACATCCTGACCAGCCGTCCGCTGCTGCGGCGGAAGACCGGCGCCAAGCGCCAAGCAAGAAAGATCTACCGAAACCCACACAATGGCCACTGCATTCACGTCCGAGCAGGCAAGAACCTGACCTACCGGGCCTCCCGTACCCCGCTGGCGAACAACGAGGGGGGCGAATGACAGCTGAACCCGGCACAAGGACGACCCTTGGTCGCCTGGGGCCCGGAAATGCGGACAAAGACTTGGCGTGGGGTGATAGTGGCTTTCTGACCGTAACGCTACCTGCGGGAGGTCGCCATGCCACAGCGAGATTTCCCTGGATACGTCGCCTGGAGCGAAGCTCGCCTGAATGGCGACCACGCCTTGGCATTCATTGCAGTTCAGCCGCAGGCAACGGATGCCGAGCCCCTGTTTCATCTGGTCTACGGTGGCGTGCAGTTCTCCCGCCTGTCCGACGCGATCCAGGCGGCAGAGGACGCGCTCAGCAGGCTGTTACACATCGACGAGTCTGGCAGGCCGGTGTTCAGCTCGCCCGACTGCTGACGAGCGGGACTTCTGGATACTGATCAGCCAGCAGGAGTACCGCGATGCCTGAAGTCATGGCGTGTATCGATGGTTCCGCGTCGACACCTGCGGTGTGTGACTATGCGGCATGGGCGAGCCAGCGACTGAAAGTGCCGCTGTCCTTCCTGCATGTGCTGGAGCCGCAGCGGTACCCAAGCGAAGTCGATCTCAGCGGCAATATTTGGCTTCGCCGCCGCGACAGCCTGCTTCAGGAATTGGCGTCCTTGGAACAGCAGCAGAGCCGGCAATCCCTTGAACAGGGCCGACTGATCTTGAACGCGGCGCGGGAGCGCGCCATGGAGGCGGGCATCCACGCGCCGGAAGTGCGTCAACCGGAAGGCGACCTGGTGGAATGCCTACACGAGCTGGAGAACGAGATTGAGCTGCTAGTGATTGGCGCGCGTGGCGAGCTTCACGCAGTCCAGACGTCGGCCGTGGGCAGTCAGTTGGAACGTGTAGTGCGCAGCATGCATCGCCCGATCCTCGTGACACCCAGCCAGTTCAAGGCGCCGCAAAGCGTGCTGTTCGCTTTTGACGGCAGCGCAATGATGCGTCAGGCGGTGACCACGCTAGCGGCCAGTGCGCTGTTCCAGGGGCTCCCCATTCATCTTGTCATGATCGGCAGTGCAAACGACGAGGCCTGGATTCAGTTGGAGGCCGCCTGCGCAGAGCTGGCCGTTGCAGGCTTTACGGTGCACACGGCGATGCGTACCGGAGAAGTCGAAGCGGCGTTGCACCTGTTTCAGGCCGAGCAACACATTGACCTGTTGGTGATGGGCGCCTATGGCCACTCGCGACTCCGTCAGTTCCTAGTGGGCAGTTCGACGGCTCGCATGTTGCGGACGACGCGGACGCCATTGCTAGTGATGCGCTGAGCCCATCATCTGCCGCCACCACGGCCGGCAACGGTGGGTCAGCGCAGAATCAGACGAAACCCTCTGCAGACGCACCGTCGCTGCGGCAATAGGCAGACGGTTGTGGGGTGACTGACCACCAGCTTCCTTTCTTTGATCGGGTAGGAGGCGGGGTCACTCCCGCCGTCCTCCCACACCACCGTACGTACGGTTCCGTATACGGCGGTTCCTGCCTACTGACAAACTGCATCAGCGAGCTTGGTTTCGTTCGATGTGTCGCCCGCGTAATCTAAGCACCCAGACAGGCCCTCGGGACTTCCGGCCCCTACCTCCTGATTGTCCAGGCCTCCGTATTAGGGAGCTTATGCCTGCGGCCCGCTCAGAGAGCACACCTGACTATCCACTCATGGCAGGTTCAGCCCTTCATTGCTCCGGTTCCGAGCAACTACTACGGCCTCTGCTGACTTCTGCTCGCCCATCCCGTCACCTTGCGATGCCGGTAGCACATGGCAGGCGAACAGATCTCCCAGGGTAATTCGCGTGACCTTCCTGCTTATGCCTGTCGGATCTACGTCGTAGCGTTCCGTGCAAGTATCGGGCTTTGGCAATTTTGGCTACCTCACCCCACTACGCCGCCTAATCAGCTTCCTGTTCGTCAGGCCAGCATTTTGCCTTCGGCTTCCTTCACATTCGCAGTCGCCCACGACACCCTTGCCTTCAGCTAACACTTCCCCTTGCCGGGTGTGTAGAGGACTTTCACCTCCAAGTCATCCAACTCACCACCACGGCGAGCCAGACAGCGCCAGTCACGGCGCTACGCGCCATGCCTGGCGCACCAAAAAAATGGCCGCACAGGGCGGCCTAAACGAGGGTGGCTAGCAAAAGGGAAAAACAATGCCCTGGTGAGCTTGCCCACCAGGGCCTCGGTCTGCTCCGTACTTTCAGTTGCCTGGCATTATAATGGTGTTAGCATCGTATGGTAATCACCGTCTAGCTGAGGATCATATGACTACCGACTTCAAGAAGGCTGCCCTGGATTACCACGAGTTTCCGACCCCCGGAAAAATCAGCGTGGAGCTAAGCAAACCGGCGGACACAGCGGCCCAGTTGGCCCTGGCGTACAGCCCCGGCGTCGCCGAGCCGGTGCGCGAGATCGCGAAGAATCCCGAGAACGCCTATCGCTTCACCGGGAAGGGCAATCTGGTCGCGGTTATCAGCAACGGCACCGCCATCCTTGGCCTGGGCGACCTGGGGCCGCTGGCCAGCAAGCCGGTGATGGAAGGCAAGGCGCTGCTGTTCAAGCGTTTCGCCGGCGTCGACTCGATCGACATCGAGGTCAAGGCGGAAAGCCCGCAAGCCTTCATCGATACCGTGGCGCGGATCGCCGACACCTTCGGCGGCATCAACCTGGAAGACATCAAGGCACCCGAGTGCTTCGAGATCGAGCAGGTGCTGATCGAGCAATGCGACATTCCGGTGTTCCATGACGACCAGCACGGCACGGCGATCGTGACCGCTGCCGGCCTGCTGAATGCGCTGGAGATCCAGGGCAAAACCCTGGAGAGCGCGAAGATCGTCTGCCTGGGTGCCGGCGCGGCGGCCAACGCCTGTATGCGCCTGCTGGTCAGCCTCGGCGCGCAGAAACGCAACCTGTATATGGTCGACCGAGTGGGGGTGATCCACAGCGGTCGGGACGGGCTCAATCAGTACAAGGTGGAGTTCGCCAACGACGGGGGCGCTCGCACCCTGCTGGACGCCATGCAGGGCGCCGATGTGTTTGTCGGGCTGTCCGGGGCCAACCTGCTGACGCCGGAGGCGTTGCTGGCCATGGCACCCAAGCCGATCGTATTCGCCTGCTCGAACCCCGATCCGGAGATCAAGCCTGAACTGGCAATGGCGACCCGTGACGACCTGATCCTGGCGACCGGCCGCTCCGATTACCCGAACCAGGTCAACAACGTCCTCGGCTTCCCGTTCATTTTTCGCGGCGCGCTCGATGTCCGTGCCTCGCGGATCAACGAATCGATGAAGATCGCCGCGGTGGAAGCGCTGCGTCAGTTGGCCAAGGAGCCGACCCCGGTGGAGGTGCTACGCGCGTTCGACATCGATCGCCTGGAGTTTGGGGCGGACTACATCCTGCCGAAGCCACTGGATGCGCGACTGCTCGGTGCGGTGGCAGGGGCGGTTGCCCAGGCGGCGGTGGACTCTGGAGTCGCTCGACTGCCTTACCCCGCCCATTACCCGCTGTGACCAAGCCCGGATCGGGCTCCCGGGCGAGCCCGATCCACCTTGTCCCTCCCCGTGGCGTCTGCGGTGACAGTCCTGGGCCCGTTAATTATAATTTGATTAACATCCGTCGACTCAAATCAGCAGAAACTCTATGGAAAGCAAGACCGCGCGCCTTACCGTTCTCATCGACCCGCACAAGAAGAAAGCGTTCGAAGAATTGTGCGCCGCGCAAGACCTGACGCCGTCGCAGGTGGTGCGACAACTGATCCGGGATTACCTGGACCAGCATGGCGTCACCTATGTGACCAAGAGCAAGTTGGCGGCCAACGCCAAGACCTGAGGCCATGTAAGCATTGGCCGCGACGGGTGCCTCTGTATTAGTGCGGGGGCGGTGTCGCTTCTTCATCCATCGCCAGCGCGGCCACGAACTCGTCGTGGTAATGCGCCGGTCCAAGGGTGCGCAGGATACCCGTCTTGTCGAGCTTGCTGAGCACCTTGCGGTTCGCTTCGCAGAGCTTCACCACGATCTGCCGCTTGTGCAGCTGCTGAATGACTTCCTCCAGTGTCTGCAAGCCGGTGATGTCCATGAACGGCACCCGTTTCAGGCGAATCACCAGCAGGCGCGGGTCAGTGTGAGTCTGGGCCAGGACGCGCTCGAAGGTTTCCGCCGCACCAAAGAACAACGGCCCTTCGATCGTATACACCAGCACCCCGGGCGGTAGCCGGACCTGGCCATTGGCGCGTAGTTCGCTGGCCAACTCCTCCTCGACGACCTGTTGCACCTCGACCGACGAGGCCATGCGCCGCATGAACTGCAGCATGGCGAGGATGACGCCGATGTTCACCGCGATCACCAGGTCGCTGAACACGGTCAGGCAAAAGGTGATGAGCAGGATCGCCACGTCGGCCTTCGGCGCGCGCTGCACCATGCGCTTGAAGTGTTTTAGCTCGCTCATGTTGTAGGCGACGACGAACAGAATCGCCGCCAGGGCGCAGAGCGGAATGTTCGAGGCCAGCGGCGCCAGGAACAGAATGATCAGCACCAGGGTCAGGGCATGGGTCACGCCGGCCAATGGCCCGGTGGCGCCATTGCGGATATTGGTGGCGGTTCGGGCGATGGCGCCGGTGGCGGCGAAGCCGCCGAACAGCGGGACGGCCAGATTGGCGATGCCCTGGCCGATCAGTTCCTGATTGGAGTCGTGCTTGGTCCCCGCCATGCCATCGGCCACCACGGCGGACAGCAACGACTCGATGGCACCGAGCATGGCGATCGCGAACGCCGGGCCAATCAGCTCGATGACGCGCGAAAGGGTGATGTCCGGCCAGGCGAACTCAGGCAGCCCCTGGGGAATGCCACCGAAGGCACTACCGATGGTGGCCACCCCATCGAAGTGGAACAGCGACTGGACCGCCGTGGCGAACACCATCGCCACCAGCGGCCCGGGTATGCGCGTCAGGCCGGGCAGCCTGGGCGCCGCGATGACCAGGGCGAGACTGGCTGTGGCGAGCAATGTGGTGGCGACATGCAGGTCCGGTAGTGCCTGCATCAGGTGCCGCACCTTTTCGTGGAAGTGTCCGCCGCCGACCTTCGGCAGGCCGAAAAAGTCCTGCCACTGCCCGACCCAGATGATCACCCCGATTCCGGCGGTGAAGCCGACGATCACCGGATCGGGAATGAACTTGATTATGGCGCCGAGGCGGGTGACGCCGAGGAGCAGCAGGATGGCGCCGGCCATCATGGTGGCGAGCTGCAGGCCGTCCACACCGTATTGGGCGGTGACCCCCGCGAGAATCACGATGAAGGCGCCGGTCGGCCCGGCGATTTGCAGACGGCTGCCGCCCAGCAGGGAAACCAGCAAGCCGCCGATGATCGCGGTGTAGATGCCTTGCTCCGGCTTGACCCCGGAGGCGATGGCAAAGGCCATGGCCAGGGGCAGCGCCACGACACCGACGATCACGCCGGACACCAGGTTGCGCACCCAATGTTCCCGTCCGAACAACCCGGCCTTCCACGCTTCCCGTACTGCAATCATCGCAGGCTCCTCAACTGGTTAATGTGCATAGTATTATCATGCGGTGATAATAATGAATGTCCCTTGCTGGCGGGTTCGACAGGAAGGCCAGCCTCTGCTGATTCAGTGCCAAGGCGCCGAATCAGCCGGGCCCTTGAGTAGAAACGTGCGAGCGCGGACGTAGTGTGGTGATTTGAATGAAGCGAACTGATGTGAAGGCCCGGCATGCCGAAGGCGTATTTTTTGACACCCATGTGATCGTGAACCCGACCAACACCAAAGAGTGGATCGTGTTCTTCAAGAAGAACGCTGGAAGAAGCTTTTTCCTGGTGGATGAGAACGAGGAAGTCGAGTCGTTTGCGCACCTGGACGACTTGATCCACGAACTGCGCGACCTCGGAATCAAGAGCGCAGAAATCCATTTTTGACCTGCAGGCAGATTTAGAGGCACCGTCATGTCAGTGAAAGTCGAGCATCTGACCAGTCAGAGTGAAGAGCTATGGACGGTCCGCTTCGGTGTCCGCCGGGTGCAGTTTCGCCACGAGCGTTGCGCCAGGGAGTTCGCGGCCAAGCTCAAGGAACGGATCGAGGCGCCACATAGCTATCCGCGAAGGGTGAGCAACCGCACGGGTTGGCCAAGCAAGTGAGCTATACGACCAGTCGAAAGATCGACCAGTTGCGCCGTCAGATCCCGGCTTTCGCCTGCGTGCCAGGCTGCCACGATTGCTGCGGCCCGGTGACCGCGTCATCCGAGGAAATGTCGCGACCACCCAGCCAGCGTGCGGGGGTTGTCGGGTGCAGAGCATTACGCTGCATGGGGAATGTCCTTTCCGATCGGCCCTGGAGTCACGGCCGGGTACTTACGATGGCTCGGTTGCGGCCTGCGGCTTTGGCCTGGTAGAGCGCCTGGTCGGCCAGGGCGATCAACTGCAGCGAGTTGCTCTCCACAGTCGACACCAGGGAAGCCACGCCGACGCTGATGGTGACCATGGCAGCGGTCGCGGAAGCTTGATGGGCGAGTTGCAGTTTCCATACGACCTCACAGAGCCGCTCGCCGAACCGTCCGGCGCCATGGGCATCGCTCTGCGGCAGGATGATGACGAACTCCTCGCCGCCGTAGCGCGCAACCAGCTCCCCGGGCCGACGAGCGACAGTGTCGATGGCGGTGGCGGTGGCGGTGGCGGTGGCGGTGGCGGTGGCGACACGCTGCAGGCAGACATCGCCCTGGGGGTGGCCATAGTGATCGTTGTAAGCCTTGAAATGATCAATGTCGATAAGTGCCAGCGCCAATGGCAAGTGCTGCCGACGGTGGTGCCGCTCGAACTCCTCCGTCAAGGCTTCATCGAAACAGCGACGGTTGTACAACCCGGTCAAGCCGTCCCGTTTGGCGAGCTGGCGCATCATGACCGTCTGTTGTTGAAGACGCAGGTGAGTCTGAACACGCGCCAGTACCACCGGCGGATTGAAGGGTTTGGTGATGAAGTCCACGGCGCCGGCCTCCAGCGCCCTGATTTCACTGTCCATACCGGTGTGCGCCGTAATGATGATGACGGCGCAATCCTTAGTAGCCGGGTCGCCCTTGAGTGCGGCGCAGACCTCGTAGCCGTTCATGCCGCTCATTTCCACATCCAGCAAAATCAGCAACGGCTGTTGTGATTGCGCCAGCCGAATGCCCATCTCACCGATCGTGGCGAACAGGATCTGACCTTGGTCCTTGAGCATGCCGCTCAGCAAACGAATGGTATCGGTGCTGTCGTCGATGACGAGGATCAGGTCGCGTGATTCCAAAGAAAACCGGTCGGGTCTAATCACCCTATCTTTGGCTAGCACGCCGCCGAAGCTCGCTAACTATTTGGTTTTTAGAATCAAGTTTGATCGTGCTCAAGCCGTTCGTGGAGTATTTCCTCGTTTAGCAGATCGGCCGGAGGAAGCGCTCGGCCTGCAAGCGCCTAAGCCCCAGGCACAAGCACTCGCGAACTAAAGAGCAGCAAACTAATAGCTGGGTTCGGCTGTAGACAGCCGCGCACGGTTTAGGTCTTGAGGATGGCAAGGGCTTACTGCACGCGGATTTGGCGCGATCGTGGTCTATTTTTTAGTTACCAATGACAACTAGATAGCATCAGACTTCCCAACCGCAATTGAGTTGACACATAGGTCAACTTTGGCATTCCCCCTCCGCCTCAGAAGCCCGCCATTCGATGACCGGGCTTGATTGTGGATAGGCAATTAAACGCTTATAACTCATGTACTTACAGACACAAATCCTCACCAATCACCCTATCCATACGGTTATCTTCCCCCTCCTTCTGTACTGATCGACATTGGTGCTAGAGATACCTTCTTGCCGGAAAAGTACGCCAGCGGCACAGCGAGTGCGATGCTAAACCCATTGACATAGTTAATCTGCATAACTAAATTCAAGGCGTCGGAGCAGCGGCTACGCTGCATCCACCACCCGGAACGGTTTAGCGCGATGAGACAAGATGAGGAGCAGTACCGATGAGCTATCTACGTAACACTTGGTACGTTGCCGCCTGGGACAATGAAATCGAAACTGGAACAGTGCTGGCTCGGAAGCTGCTTGATGTCCCAGTAGTCCTGTTCCGCAATGAAGACGGAGTGGTACATGCGCTGCTTGACCGCTGCCCGCACCGTTTTGTGCCTCTATCAAAAGGCCGCTTGTGTGGCAGTTCTATCCAGTGCGCCTATCATGGGCTTGAGTTCGACGGGACGGGGAATTGCACGAAAAATCCGCATGGCGATGGCCTGATCCCAAAAGCGGCAAAAGTAAAGTCATTTCAGGTAATGGAACAGCACAGCCTGATTTGGATTTGGATGGGCGAACCTGAGAAAGCTGATACCTCCATGATCCCGGACTTTAGTAAAAGCCTAGATCCAGAAAAGCGCTATGTCGGTAAAGACTATTTACTTGCCAAGGCCAACTACCAGCTTGAGATCGATAACATCCTTGATCTGAGTCATGTAGAGTTTCTACATGGCACCACCTTAGGTAGTGACGCAGTAAAGCACGCTGAGACCTGCGTGGTACAAGAAGGAAACACTGTCTACTCGAATCGTCTGATGCGCAATGAAATAGTAACTCACTCCCTGGCAAGCACCTACGGAATCCCCGCAGGAGTTCCGGTTGATCGCTGGATGGATGTCCGCTGGGAAGCTCCAGCCCAAATGGAACTGTGGTCCGGGTGGGCTCCCGCGGGTGCAGATAATCCACGCGAAGTAGGTAAGAAGATCCCCTTCGTACATATTTTCACACCGGAAACAGAAGCTACAACACACTACTGGTTCGGTACCAGTTACCCCATGAAAATGGGTGAAGAAGGGAAGCGTCGTGCAGAACGCGACGTAGCCTACTTGAGAGTCCCCTTCGAGAATGAAGACCTTCCCATGCTTGAGGTGCAACAACAGGCAATGAGAAATTCTAGCTTCTGGTCATTGAAGCCAGTACTACTTCCCAGTGACGGTCCGGCAGTCCGCGCCCGACGCGTGCTCGATGCAATGATTAAGGCCGAGCAGTCTCACAGCAATCAGCCGCCTGTTCCAACAGAACAAGGAGACCAAGCATGAGCGAACTCCGCGTAAAAATTGCAAGAAAGCAAGCCGAAGCACAAGGAATTTGTAGTTTTGAATTAGTAGCGGCAGATGGTGGATCACTTCCAAAGTTCACCGCCGGGGCGCATATTGACGTTGTAATAAAAGATGGCCTTGTTCGTCAATATTCATTATGCAATGCACCGTCAGAAAACGGACGATATGTGATTGGCGTGCTAAAGGCTGGCGCCTCGCGCGGCGGATCATTGTCGATGCACAATGAAATCCATGAAGGAGATGAAATATCTATAAGCCCCCCTAAGAATAACTTCTCTCTAGAAGCTAACGCAAAAAGCAGCTTGCTCCTCGCAGGCGGAATAGGCATCACTCCAATTATTTGCATGGCAGAACAATTATCGGCAGGAAACGCAAACTTCAAACTCCACTATTGTTCCCGCTCACCCGAGCGAGCCGCCTTTATCGAGCGCATACTAAATTCGGTCTTCCGAAACAACACTTGCTTTTATTTCGATGATGGAGAAGTAGATCAACAGTTAAATCTAGTCGAACTACTCAATGGGGCAACGAGTGAAACTCATATTTATGTCTGTGGCCCACAAGGCTTCATTGACGCAGTGCTAAAAACAGCACGCGAACAAGGCTACCCAGAAGCACGGCTACACTATGAGTTTTTTTCCGCAGAGAATGACACCGGCGAAAACGATACCGAGTTTGAAGTCGCACTCGCGTCATCAGGTAAAATAGTAAAAGTAGGGAGAGAGCAGACCGTCGTAGATGCCCTAGCCAACATCGGAGTAGAAATACCCACATCCTGTGAACAGGGAGTATGCGGCACATGTCTTACTCGTATTTTAGAGGGAGTCCCGGATCACAAGGATCTATTTCTGACACCCGACGAACATGCGGCGAACAACCAATTCCTCCCTTGTTGCTCGCGAGCTAAATCAAAGCGCCTTGTTCTCGATCTATAGGGAATTACAAGAAGGGCTGTGATTATAGTAGGTAAAACCAACTTTCACAGCCATCCCCCCAAAAAACTCAGAGATATGATTTTTTCTGCAAAGCCTCATTAAGCAAAGCAATTTCATTCGTTTCCACTACTGCTGATAAGCGTCCAGATAGATCCCCTCTTAAGGCGATCAGATTCCGCGCCCACAACACTCTTTGAGAACCATACTTGAAGCCCAGGACTCTCTGGCACACGTCAAAGCCAGAACCCTAACTTCAAGCTGGCGCTATATTTACGAATTGCGCCCAACAATTTTGACGACCGCACACTCAACGCCAGCCAAAAATTTTGTAAAATAAATTATTAACTGTATTTACCACACCAAAGAAACCCTATCTCTGGATAACTTGCGAACTCCTTAGCACCTACACAAGGATCACCAAACAGATTTATTTTTATTATTAATCCAGCTTAACAACGAAGGATCCTTCAAGCATGATGCCGAGGTATGATTGTAAAATCAGGGGCGGCATTTTGCGCAAAATTCGAGACGTAACAGGAAAGCTCCTAAGCAAACCTCATAACAAAAGTGCACTGGCCCAAAGCACCTGCCAGCAGAGTGCCTAAGCACATATGCTTCATTAGATCGCACCAGTTAGACCATCATAGACCTGGCGAAAGCGCCTAATGGTTTAGGAATGCTGCATTGTCCATTTAAAATGGTTAAAACACTTAAATTTAACACACGAGACAGTCCGATGCCCCAGCAACCTAAACAAGCGCCTACCGGAGAGCCCGTCGCCCCATTGGATCGTGCGCTTGACGGCCTCATTGGATACGTGTTGAGTCGCGTACAGATTAAAATGTATCAGAATCTCACCAATAATTTTTCGGAATTCGATATAAGGCCGACCCAGTTCTCTGCGTTGTTCATCATCCATCAGAATCCCGGTCTGATGCAGGCGGAACTGGCACGAACGCTGGCAATCGACCCCCCCCAAGCCGTCGTCATGATAAACAAACTGGAACAGCAAGGGCTGGCATTGAGGATCCGTTGTAAAGCGGACAAACGTTCTTACGGTTTGTTTATTAGCAAATCGGGGGAAGTACTACTGAAGAAACTAGAAGCTATAGCTGCCCAAAGTGACCTAGAGTCAACATCTGCTCTTTCAGCGGATGAGTGCTCACAGCTGTTAACCATTCTCGGAAAACTTTATCGAAACTAAAAATTTTCTGACGAAAAATTACAGTTCGAATATTCGGCATCTTCACCTGCGCACTTTGGACGTCGACGCAGACCAACCGCGCAAGTAGCATGTGCCAGGAAATCTATGATCTTCCCTTATCACAGCCCGCATGCTACCTATTGTGGACTTTCTCCTATCAAACCGTACACCGGCACGCCGTTATGTTGATGACTCAGTCCAGCCCTGAATTCCCGAGGTGAGAGGTATTTCAGTGCCTGTGAGGGTGCTCCTCGTTGTAATGCTCAAAGGCGATCGCCAGGTTGTGTCTGGCCGTCGCCCGATCGGGCTCGGGCATGTGGCAGATGTCATCTGCGCTTAATTATCTTCACAAAGCTCTCCGCCATACAGTTGCTCTGTGGTCTGTCCCGGAGCTGGTGGACAGGTAGTTAAGAGCTACTGCTCGCATTTCGCCGCTCAAACTCCATCGGACTGAGATAGCCCAACGTCGAGTGGCGACGGCGGTGATTGTAAAAGCGGATGTAGTCGAACAGGTCGGTTTTCGCCTCTTGGTAGTTGGCGTAACGCGTCAGGTACACCCGTTCGGCCTTCAGCGAACGGAAGAAACTCTCCATCGTCGTATCCCAACAGTTTCCCCGCCGCGAGTGGCTGGGCACGATGCGATGCCGCCGAAGCAACGCTTGGTAGTCGTAGGCGCAGTACTGGGCCGCGATCCGAGTGCAGCAGTACCTCCGCTTGTGGCTGTCGGTGTGCAACGGCCATCTCCAGCGCTGCGTGTACCAAGGCCTGCTGCATACGGTGGTACATCGCCCAACCGACGACGGCACGCGAATAGAGATCGAGCACGACGGCCAGATACAACCAGCCCTGCGCAGTTCGCACGTAGGTCATGTCCGAGACCCAGTGCCGATTGGCGCGATCCGAGGCGAACTGGCGATCCAGGTGATTCGGGGCAATGGGCAAATCGTGACGACTGCTGGAAACCAGCCGCCAACGCTTGAGCGAACGAACACGCAGGCCGGCGGCGCGCATCAGTCGAGCGACCCGGTGCCGACCACACGCCTGCGCCATGGCCGTCAACTCGGCCTTGATGCGGCGATGGCCATAGATCCCATTCTCCTCATGGTGGATGGGACGGATCTCCTTGCTCAGGTGCCGATTCGCCATCTCTCTCGCCGAGGGAGGCCGCTGCTACCAGGCATAGAAACCGCTGCGTGACACCCGCAGCAGCCGGCACATCGGTGCTACGGGATAGCGACCGGCCAACGCCTCGATAACGCGAAACCTCACTTCGTGGGCTGCGAGAAGATGGCGAGCGCCTTCCTAAGAAACACCTTCGAGAGCCTGTAGCGTGAAGCCGAGTTCAGCTGCTCGGCGGTGTAAGCCCTTCAGCACGCGCTCGCGGTACTTTTGCTCATAGTGATCGGCGCCGGGATCCTGATAGGCCAGGCCGAAACGCATAGCGTTGTAGAACAGGATGGCAATCTTGCGGGCAGTGGCGGTCACCGCCTTGGCCTTACCGATGCGCGCCGACAAGCGTCGGTAGAAGGCACCGAGGGCCGTAGTGGTCTTGCCAATGGTCACGGCGGCCAGGCGCAGGAGGGCCGTCACCCGATTCTTGGTCTTGCGCGTATGCGCCGACAGCACCTTGCCGCCGCTGATGCGGCAGCCGGGTGCCAGGGTCAGCCAGGAGGTGAAGTGCTGCGCCGTACGCCAGCGACTGAGGTCAGTGCCGCACTCGGCGACCAAACGCAGTGCCAGGTAAGGGCCGATACCGTGGATCTGGGTCAGATCCACACCGACCAGTTGATAGAGCAAGGTGCGGACGTCGAAGTTGAGGGCATTCGGCTGTCGCGTGCGGTGGCGTGGTTTGGGTATCGGCTCGCTGGGGAGAGGCCGCTGCTGCGAGAGCCCTTGCAGGCTCTGGGCAATCTGCTGATCGCACAGCTCGAGCTGTGCCTGATAGGCGTCGTACATGGCCAGCGCCTGCGCCAAAGCAAACACATGCTCGGGCTGGTAGTTGCCCACCAAGGCGCGTTGGATGGTGTCCGCGCTCGACTTGCAGCGGGTATCGCGCAAGGTTGCCAGCTTCGCCGCATTTCGCTCGCCTGCAACAATCGCCCGGATGATCCGCATGCCAGTGGCCCCGGTGATGTCGGTGACCACATGGTGCAATTGCAGATTCATGTGGGTGAGCGCCTTCTGCATGTGCTGGATATGAGCGGCGGCGTAATCGAGGTGACGCTCCCGCAAGCGCAGATAGCTGCGCAATGCGGCGATCTCGCGTGCTGGATGAAAGCTGGCGCGCAGCAAACCACAGGCATGCAGGCGCTGAATCCACTGTGCATCGTTGACGTCGGTCTTGCGCCCAGGAACCGCACGGGCATCGCGCGCATTGGCCAGCACGACGTGCAGGCCATGCGTCTCGAGAATCTCGTAGACCGGAATCCAATACACCCCGGTCGACTCCATCGCGACCGTGGTGATCCCGAGATCGACCAGCCAAGTAGCCATCTTGTCCAGGTCAGCCGTGAAGGCCTGGAAGGTTCGCACGGGTTCTTCCGTGAGGTCGACGGGCACGGCGACCACATGAAACCGCGAGCCGATATCGATACCGGCTGCACGATCATGAATGACCGGCAAGCCGCGCGCTGATTTGAGCTTGTTCATGAGCACCCTCCCACATAGGACAGGCCGGACGGGGACTCGGATCAGATCACCTTCCTAAACGGGGTCACGAAACGCGCCGCCACTCACGGGTCCGCAGCTTCCCCTGGGTCAGGTTTTTTGACGGGGACTCAGCCTCCAAAAAGCAGGCGACCACTGTCCGGCGGAGTCAGTGTAGTGGGCGTGTTTCTAATCCAATGGGCCGCGGCGCGCCGGGGAGGCAGTTTTTTAAAACATCGCGCTCCATGGTGACCTGAGCCAGTTGCTGGCGTAGTCGACGAAGCTCCGCGCTCTCACCGCGCTGCTTGCCATTGCCCGGAAAGGCATCGTCACCTTGCTGTTCGTGCTGGCGCTTCCATTTGCCCAGCAGGCTTTCAGCGATGCCGAGTGTCTCGGCTACATGACGAAGCGGCGTGCCGGCAAGCAGCTGGTCTACCGCCTCGCGTTTGAAGGACTCGGGAAAACGTCGTCTGGTCTGGGTCATGAACACTCCTTGCGGTGGGCATTATCCACCTTAAGTCAGTGTCCACTCAGCCCGGGACAGACCAGCCCCCCTCATGCCACCAGCAGGTGAGCATAGGAGGGAGGTAGCATGCTCTGGGCCAGTAGCGACTCAAGGAGCCGTATGCGCAGCAAGCTCATTCAGCCCATCACCAACCTGGCTGAGATAGAACGCCGCACCTCCAGGAACGGCTGGCAGGTCCTTGCGAAGCACGTTAGGCCGGACAAACTCATACTTGCGGCGTAATTTGGTCAGCTCATCCGTCAACTGGGGCTGTGTCCGAGCCAGCTCGGAGAAGCCATTCAGGATGCTTTGATCCAGTGTCAGTGGTGAGCCGTCCTTGAAATCGTCAAGGTAGATCGCCAGTGCGCCGAACGAACTGGTCTGGTAGTACAGCAGTATGCGTTGAACATCCAGACTCAAACGGTCGATCGTCGGACGTGGTTCTACGCTGTGAAGCACTTGGGTGTAGCGCACTTCAGCAAGGCGATCCAAGGCTGCCTGAGTTTCAAGGACCGGGTTGATCTATAGGGGATACAGCTGGGCGTCACCTGCCGGATGCCTCTCGAGTTCGGCAACTTGTGCAAACAACCTTTCGCCTATCACTTGTAGCGCTTGGTCACTCCCCGAGGCCAACCGCAATCTCAACTGCTCTAGATCATGGTGATATCGATCGGCATAGCGTAGATCGGCCCCACCCTGGTTGGTATTGAAGTGCAAGAGCACATGGCTTCCTGCACTGAAGGCAAGGTAACGAATGGCTTGGAGATTCTCAGCCGAATCGCCGGCATGAGCGAAGAAGGGCAGCAGTAGCAGAAGAACAAACGAGGTGAGGCGCTGGAGCATGAAGGGAAGTCCATTATTGTTATTGATCATGTGCAGCATCGGTACGTGTCCCGAAATAAACACGGTCTCGGGCGCTCGATTTGTAGAGCTCTACCGTCCCTGACGCGACTGAAATTGCCATCACCTCGAGTGGATACTTCGTACCTGAGCTTCTAAGCCTCCAGACGTAGCAGCGACAAATGCTCGTCATAGGGCTGGTAACGTGACTGGCGATCACGTGCGACCCGGATCATCGCCACTCTTGGGTCGCGGGACAGTACGAGGCGCCCTTTGCTTGCAACCAGATGGTCGAGTAGCTGCTCCTTCTCCTCTATCAAGCACTCTGGGTTGCGGTCGTACCCGCTTGTAACCTCAAGCTGAAGCCAGTGTGTGCCGGGAATGAGGTCTCCCGCAAAGATCAACGGCCCACCCGGTGTTTGAATTTCAGGAATCAGTTGGCCAGGTGTGCTGCCATCGCTAATGTGAAACTTCCAGTCGTCGCCCACCGGCGCGTACGTGCTCGTACTGAGCATATCCAGCCGCCCACTCGCTTCCAGGTGCGCCATAATTTGCGGTACGAACAGCGCTCTATCACGCGGGTGCGGCCGGAGTGCTCGAAACCAATGCCGCTCCCCTACCAGATAGCGTGCGCGACGAAACAACAACCTGGCCACACTCCCATCGCGCACAAAGTCCTGCATTTCTGGAGCTAGGATGGATTGGAGATGAGTCAGCACCACAGTATGAATGTCGTCCTCCCCAAGCCCGAGCCGAGCCAACCCCTCTAACAGAATATGGGAATGCCGCTGGCAGCTGCATTTGCGGGGCAACGGCGGCAGAAGCATTTCGCAGCCGGAAAGCACCAGAATATTTTGATCATTCTGCTGCACCAACAGCACACGAGAAGGCAGGTCCACGAGGTTCTTATGGTCCGGCCTGACCCACTCGGCCCAGATACGCTGCGGTACAGAACCGAAAACAATGCCGCCGTCCATGCGGCGGCTCTGACCGTCGACGATCGAAACTCTTCGAAACACGGCATCAACCTCTTATCGCGGGGCGCGATCACTATTCGGCTACCTGCAAGCCATCAAGGCTGAGCAAAATCTGATGTAGCTAATCTCACCTCTGCACGCCGCTTTCTGGACCGACACGAACCACCGGCACGGCGAGCAGTCATTGATCAAAGAAGCCGAAAACACATGAAACGTTCGATCCCCAGTGCCTTGAAGATCAACCGATCAAAGCCTCGATCAGGGAGGTACCGACCGATGTACCAGAGGCTGTCGAGGGGATAGCGGGTACGAGGCTTCTTGGCCCCAACCGCATGCAAGACTGCGCGTGACACGATCCCCGCGGGCTTCGCTTGGCTTTCCAGTTCGCGCAGCGACAGGTTGAATGCCCGCCAGGCAGCCGCGAACCTCGTGTCGGTGTATCGATCCAGCGGCTTGGTCGCTGCGGCCTTCTCAAACAAACGTGAACGGATGAAGCCAGGTTCAATAGCTGCCACGTGAACACCGAGCGGCATTAATTCGCGGCGCAATCCTTGGGTGAACGCTTCCACTGCATGTTTGGATCCGGCGTAGGTCGCCATGAAAGGTACAGTAATTGTTCCCGACACAGAACTGATGTTCACAATACGCCCCGCCGGTTGGCCAGCCTCCGCCTGAAGCATGGGGAGGAAAGTCCGTGTTACGGCTAGCAGGCCAAAAACGTTGACCTCGAATGTTTGCCGTATCTCATCCCACGGTTGATGAATTAACGGTCCTGCGAAGCTCACTCCGGCATTGTTCACCAGTGCTTTCAAAACCCGGCCCTGCAATGCCGAACTTAGTTGAATGACCGCCTCCTGGAGCGTCACATCGTTTGTGACATCGAACACCAGAGGAACAAAGCTCCTTCCCCATCGCCCAACCAGTTGCTCAGCATCTTCAATGAGACGCACGCTACCGAACACCTGATAGCCGTGCTTGAGGAGATCTTCTGCAATCGCCAGACCGATCCCGCTTGAAACGCCAGTAACGAGTACTGCAGGCTTCGCATTCTCAGAATTCATCACACGGGCTCCCCAACCTTGAGCAGGAGCTTTCCTGGTTTTTTGCCACTGAAAATAGTTGGCAACAGCTCGGGGGCCTTTTCGAAGCCCTCGAAGACATTTTCTTCAACACCCAGCCGCCCCTCAGCCAGCAGGCAAGCCAGGTGGGCAGCCCCCTCTTCCAGGCGGTCACGGTAGAAGAACAGGTGAATGCCTTTCACGGTAAGCATCTGGGTGCAGATCTGCATGTAGTTCCGCGGCCCTTGGATTTGTACATCGGTATAACCCGACGACATTGCACCACAGATGAGTACACGCCCTTGTGGAGCCATATGCAGCAACAGAGCATCTAAGGTGTCCCCGCCGACATTGTCGAAGTACGCACTGACACCATTCGGGCAAAGTTCTTTGAGGCGTTCCACCAAGCTTTCGTTCTTGTAATCGATTGCCGCATCAAAGCCCGCTTTTTCTACGATCCAGCGGCACTTTTCCGGCCCGGCGGCGATGCCGATTACTTTCTTCGCGCCTAGGGCCTTGGCAATGCCCCCTGCCAGAGAGCCAGTCGCACCGGTGGCCGCCGACACTACCACGGTGTCTTCTGGCGTGACGGACAGCACCTCAGTCACACCAAAATAGGCGGCCAAACCGGCGACTCCAAGAACGCTCAGGTTCCATGACAACGGATAGCTCGCTTTCGGCAGCTTCCGTAGCGGCATGGGGCCGTCCGAGCGGGCAATGACATACGCCTGCCAGCTCATGAACCCCTCAACCAAATCACCGACTTCGTACTCGGTATTTTGCGACTCCACCACCTGCCCAATGCCCATGGTTCGCATCGGCTCACCAAGCTGGATTGGAGGCATGTAACCGCCGTCTTCTGTAAGCCAGATTCGCTGACTGGCGTCGTAGCCGAAGTACAGCGTACGTACCAACACGTCCCCTTCACCAAGGGTGGGTAGCGGCACTTCGTTGTAAACGAAATCGGTGGGTTTCACCGCCCCTTCGGGGCGGCGCGCCAGTAACCATTGGCGATTGATCTGTCTCGAGGTCATCAGCTAGCAAGCCTCCGCTCAGATACGACGCGCCACGTCACGCCAATACGTTTCACGCAGCTCTTTCTTGAGCACCTTTCCAACAGGACTACGGGGCAACGAGGCGACGAAGTCGACACTCTTGGGAGCCTTGACTGGCCCCAGCCTCTCCTTGCACAAGGCGATCAGTTCTTCGGCACTGGCCTGAGCCTCCGCCTTGAGCTCGATTACTGCCTTGACCGCCTCCCCCCAGTTATCGTCTGGCACCCCAATTACCGCGCAATCCAACACGGCTGGGTGAGTCCAAAGCACCTGCTCCACTTCGCTGGGATAGACGTTGAAACCACCACTGATGATCATGTCGCGCTTGCGATCAGTGATATGCAGAAAGCCCTCTGCGTCGAGGTGGCCGACATCACCTGTGTGGAGCCAACCGTCGACGATGGTATCGGCCGTCTTGTCGGGCTGCTTGTAGTACCCCTTCATGACGATGTCACCGCGGACGCAAATCTCACCGCTATGCCCCTGCGGCAAAGCACGACCTTCATCGTCCATGATCGCCAGCGCGTTCAGAACCGACGGCCGGCCGCAGGCTGAGAGGCGCTCATCCGAGGCGACGTTTCCATCAACGAAATGATCGCCTGGACGCATCGCTGCAATCCCACCAGGCGCCTCGGATTGTCCATAGCCCTGGAGCATCACTGGACCGAACGCAGTCAGCGCCTGCTTGAGTTTCTCGATCGACATAGGCGCCGCGCCGTACATGAAGTACCGCAGAGAGGAAAAATCGCGCTGGCGGATGTTGGGCATTTCCAGCAAGCGGTAGATCACCGTCGGCGGCAGGAAGAATTCAGTCACTCGATGCTGCTCGATGGTATCGAGCAGTGCCGCAGGATCAGGCTTGGTCAGCACAACGACCGTGCCCCCCCTCGCGCTGGCCGGGAGCGAAAGGAAACCTGCAGAGTGGGTCATCGGCGCCGCCGCCAGGTTGACGATAGACGCCTGGGGATCGTAGTGGTTGTTGATGATGGCATTGGCCACTGAGACGCTCAGGTTGCGATGCGTCAGCATCACGCCCTTGGGCAGCCCAGTAGTACCACCGGTTGGCATAATTGCTGCCAGATCATCCGGATCGCATGCAACCATCGGCGGAGTCTTGGGCTGGGCAGCGATCCAGGCAGGCAACGATTCGCGACCCGGCTCACTGCCGTCAATGCACACAAGACGCCGCAGCGTCGGGCAGTGTTCGCGCAGTTGCGCGACTACTGGGGCAAAGTCCTGCTGGAAGAACAGAACCTCGACGTCAAAGCCATCCAACAGCTGCTGTTGCTCCTGCACGCTACTGCGCGGGTTGACTGGCACCCAGGCAAACCCCGCACGCCACAGGCCGAGGACGCACATCCAGGACACCGGATGGTTGGCCGAGAGCACGGCAGCCTTCGTTTCTTTCGGAAGGCCCAGACTGGCCAGGGCATTGGCTACCCGATAGGTAATACCTTGAGCCTCATCGAAGCTCCAACGCTGGCCGTCCATCACAAATGCAGTCGCCTGGCCATTTAGGCTGCAACCGCGGTCGAAGAAGTCAAAAATAGCCATAGGGAAGAGGTGGGTTCACGGTTGGGTTATTGTTGGGAACGCGGGAAGCGCGCGATCGTGGCGGGCAAATCCAGCTCGTAATCACGCTCCTGCTTGAGAGCCAGAATGGCCTCGATACCCTCGGCAAACTCCTTGCCAGCCATAGCCTTGCGCAGGCCTTCGTTCTCGGCTGCAAAGGCCGCGAACAGGGGCTCCACCATCGGCGAGTACGCTTGTTTGAACACATCACGATGCATGGCCACTACCTCGACGGAGCGATTGGCAATGCGTTGTGCAAGGTCATCCACGTAGGCATCCAGTTCGCTGGCCGGCAGGGAACGATTGATCAGCCCGTAGCGCTCAGCTTCCACACCGCTGAAATCGCGCGCACTGAGCAGGAACTCGAGCGCACGCGCAGGCCCTGCGGCCAGCGCAACGCGAGTGGTGCCGCCACCACATGCCAGGAAGCCCCCACTCGCTTCAGGCGCGCAGAACTTGGTGTCCTCACGGGCGAATCGCATGGACAGCCCCAGGATGAACTCCAGACCAGCGCCCCGGCACCGGCCAGCAACCTTCGCGATCGTCACTTGGGGCAGCGCTTGCCAGGAAAGGGCCAGCGACTGCAGTGCATTGATATCCGGGTACTTGCTTGCCTTGGACGGGTCGGAGGCCGACTTGACCAGATCTTCCACATCGAAGTGGGCAATGAAGAAGTCGGGATCCGCACTGTCGATAATGACGACCTTGATCTCCTGATCAACGAACAGGCGGCCACTCAGCTGGAATAGCTCTTCGGTCATCTGAAGATTCATCAGGTTGACCGGCGGATTGGACAGGGTTACGCGAAGGACAGCGCCATCCTGTTTCAACGAGAAAGTGGAGAAGCTCACGAACACATCCTCAAAGATGTTGTTGGAAGAGCGGAGCAGGTTTAAGCAACCTGCTCGACCTTGATCGAGACATAGCCGAAGCTTTGCAGCGCACCCATCAGCTCGCGGTGGCCGAACACTTCGCTCGGAGAGCGCAAGCCAGTCACGCGCGGCGTTTCTACTGCCAGACGGGTGGCGGCGTACGCTTGGAGCAGGCCAGTCGTGAGGTAACCGCCGGTGCTGAAGATGGTGCTCTTGACGGCCACGTTGTTGCCGGTCGCGAAGCATATGTCGATAGAGCGATGGACCTGGCGCGCCTCACGTGGCGGTGTGGCCGGGGTGATACCGGTGGCCATGCGGTCGAGCACCCCGCGTAGTTGGCCCTCCGGAAGCCACTGCAGCTGAACCTTATAGGCGCGCTCCAGCTCGAGCTCCTTCTTGTAGAGCTCCTGGTTCCAGATCGCCACGTCCATTTTGCAGTTGCGAACACGACCGTCGTTGCGGAACCAGATCGGGTTTGAAGAGCCTCCCCAGTTGGAGGTAACCAGCACCTCACCCGAAGGAGTACTGATCTTGCCGTTCTCGATACCCGGGTACCGAACCAGCTCACGATCCTTCAGGTAGTAGCAGGGATGGCGAACAGCATCGAGGATGGTCTGCGCCGACGCGACGGTGGGTACAGCGTTACCGATGCCGTGCATCCGCAGCGAGTCGACACCGGGATTCTCCAGGCAGTAGCGAGCGCCGATCTCACTCAGCCCATACATGTAGGCCGTCGAAGGCACCATCACCAGACCGGCCTTGGCGAACTCGCGTCCAAAATGCTCGTCGAGCTGCAGAATGGCAGATTGCTCACCGGTAGTGTCGAGGTAGTGGACACCGGTGCGCAGGCAAGCCTCTGCGACCTCCAGGTTGTAGCGCATGAATGGGCCTACGGTGTTGCAAACCACCTTGCGGCCAGTGAAGAGTTTGACGAGATCTTCAACGGTGTGCTCGACCTCAACGATCTCATAACGCGCGCTCTCGATACCAGGTACCAGTCGCAGCGACTCCTCGATGCGCTCACGGTTTCGGCCTGCGGCCACGAACGGCATGCCCAATTCACGCAAATGTTCGGCTACCAGGCGACCGGTGTAGCCACTCGCGCCATAAATGACGACGGGAAAGTCGGTTCTCAAGAAAGTGTCCTCATCCAAGCAAGGGAATTAAGGGCAGTCGCGACTCAGCCGCGACCCCAGCCCTCCTGCAGGTGCAAGCGGCTCAGCAAGTGGCCGTAGTGCATCTGCAGAATGTTGTTTTCACCGTCCTCGATCTGCATCGCACGGGCGTCGCGCATCAGCTTCTCGATGGGGAACTCGTGGGTCAGGCCGGCTCCACCAAAGAGCTGCAAAGACTCATTCACCACGTCCATCAATTCGTTGCAGCAGAATGCTTTGCCCGATGCAGTGAAGTAGGGGTGTGGCCGAGGCGAGCACTTGGTGTAGTGCGCGACATGACGCGCCATGGCACGGATGGCTTCCACCTTCATGCCGAGGCCGCCGAGCCGGTACTGGGTGAGCTGGTGGGTGGCGAGCAGGGCCCCGCCTTGCTTGCGTTCATGCACGTAGACCAGAGCCAGCTCGAAGGCAGCACGCGCCAGGCCCGCCGCGATATGGCTCATGGCCGTACCAGCCTGAGCCCAGGCGTAAGCATGCTTCAGCTCATAGTCATCGCGAGTGGCGACAGCGAAACGCCGAGGGACACGAACGTTGTCAAAGTAAATCTCACCTTGCGGCAACGAGCGCTTCCCGAGCTTCTCCAGGGGCTTCCCTCGAGACACACCTTTCAGATCCAGCGGAACGATGACATTGCAGCCGAAGGTGTTGCCTTGCTCGTCAAAGAAACCATCACCGTAGTCGGCCACGATGTCCATCAAGGCAACCTCGGCAACGGCACCATTCGAGACCCAGGCAGAGGTCTGGCCGTTGAAGATGATCTCGTCACCTTTGAAGACGGCCTGGAGATTACCTTTGTTGCCTCGCGATCCAGGATGGCGCTCTTCAGGGTAGAGAATCAGCCCATCCGAGCCACGATCAGGCTGAGTAGCGCACCAGCAGCCGAGCTTACCTTCGCACAGGTCGATCAGCTCCTGCTGGCCGCTTGCGCGAGCCATGGTCATAGGCATGGCACCGGCGCCGCTGGAGACGGTGAGGCCGGCATCCCCCCATGCCATCTCCTCGACAACGATGCCCTCCAACCGAGCGGCCTGCGAGGGCTCAAGGCCACTCATTGCCTCGGGAGAGAATCCGAGTTTCTGAAATTCAGCATGGTATTGCCAGAAGGGCGAGCCAGGTTGATAAGCCTGCTCAGCGGGTAGACGGTCGATTTCTCGACCCAGGGGGCGCATCACATCGCGGGCGAACCGGTGCATCGCGTCCTGGACGCTCTGTTCCTCTTCGCTCAGGCCAGTGTCGAATCCCGACAAACCAACTTCGGGCAACGGAACTGAGTGGCACGAGTTCATACGTGTCTCCTTTTTATTATTAGTGGTGCGAGTGCCGAGCGGTGGAGATCCTCCACTCGGCTAACGGTACGCTGCACACGCCCGTAGTCGATTCGCGTGTAACGACAATACGAGCTTGGCTATCTGCGCACCCCCCCAGCTAAGAGTTGGAAAAAGGGGGGGTATTGGAGGGGGGAGGGTCAGAATGCCGCTTCATCCAATGCCATCACCGACTCGCCACCATGCATCGCAATGACGGCAAGCCCCTCCGCTTGAGGCAGAACGTGAGTAGCGTAAAAGCGTGCACTGAGCAGCTTCCGACGAAGGAATGCCGGGTCTCCATGGAGGCGCTTGGCAGCAAGCGCGGCTCGCGCCATCTGCCATCCGCCGGCAACGATGCCACACAGACGCAGCAACGGCACCGAACCGGCCAGGACTTCTAGCGGCCGTTCGCGATAGTTCGCCAATGCCCACTCAGCAGCAGCCTGAAGAGACTCCACGGCGCTACTTAGGTTGAACTCGATGGAGGCGAGATCCTCCCCTCCGGCTTGGCCGAGAATGTTCAGGGTAAGATGAACTTGCGACAGCCACGCCCGCAGCGCCGCGCCGCCATCGCGGACCAACTTGCGCTCCACGAGGTCATGAGCCTGGATCGAGGTGGTGCCTTCATAGATTGCAGACACACGGACATCCCGGAGCGGTTGCGAAACACCGCTTTCCTCGATGTACCCCAAACCGCCATGAACTTGGATGGAAGTGGAAGTCACATCAATCCCTGTCTCCGATGCCCAGCCCTTGAAGATAGGAATCATCAGATCCACAAACGCCTGTCGCTCACGGCGAATTACAGGATCATCGTGACGTGCAGCAAGATCCCGCTCAGCCGCGAGCACATAGGCGACAGCGCGCATTGCCTCCGCCTGGCTACGCATGACCAAAAGCATGCGGCGCACGTCCGGATGCTGAATGATGGGTACCGAGACCGCCCCGCCACCAACCGCCCTCCCCTGAACCCGCTCACGGGCATACGCAAGAGCCTGTTGGTAGGCACGCTCGCTGAGGGCAACCCCCTCCAACCCCACATTGAAGCGGGCAGAATTCACCATGACGAACATGGCCTGGAGCCCCTTGTTCTCCTCACCCACCAGCCAACCGACCGCACCTTCACCGCTGCCGCCATACACCAACGTGCAAGTCGGGCTGGCGTGATTTCCAAGCTTGTGCTCAACGCCGGTGCACTGGACGTCGTTGCGCTGGCCGGGGCGTCCCTCCTCCGGAAGAAACTTCGGAACCAAGAACAGTGAAACGCCTTTGGAGCCTTCAGGCGCGCCGGGGATCCTGGCTAACACGAGATGGACGATGTTGTCAGTGAGGTCGTGTTCACCGTAGCTGATAAAGATCTTCTGACCGAACAAACGATAGCTACCGTCGGCTTGCAGTACGGCCCGGGTTCGCAGCGCCCCAACGTCCGAGCCGGCTTGAGGCTCAGTAAGATTCATGGTCGCAGTCCATTCCCCGCTTACCAGCTTTGGAATGTAGAAGGACTTCAGCGGCTCGCTGGCCGCGTTAGCCAGAGCCTTGACCGCAAAGGACGTCAGCTCCGGGCAGAAACAGAACGCCTTGTTCGCGGAGACGAACATCTCTTGCAAGGCTGTGCAGAGAAGGTTCGGGAGCCCTTGGCCACCATACTCGGCCGGAATGGAAACATTGTTCCAGCCAGACTCGATGAACTTTGCGTAGGCCGCAGAAAAGCCTGGCGCAGTGGTGACACCCTCTTCACTCCAGCGCGCACCTTCCCGATCCCCCACCGAATCGAGGGGCGCCAAGACTTCCTTAGCGAAACGCGCCCCCTCTTCCAGGATCGCATCCACAAGCTCGGGGTCTGCCAGCGCCTCAGCATCAGTCAGTCGGGAAACGCTTTCGATATCTGCGAGCTCGCGCAATACGAAGCGCATTTCCTCCAAAGGCGCGATGTAAGGATTCATGTGTACTTCCTCAGATGTAGTAGTGGTCGATCAAGTCTATGAGTCGACACCACCCTGGAGGACCCGCACATAGGGGGGTAAAGACCACCCACGAAGAGGGGGCTGCCATCACCGTCGTAGCGTTCCACAAACACCATTTCTACACTGCGCCCGATGTTCAACCAGCCCATTCGCCGCAGATGCGGGTGGAGGAGAAGGTGCAGGCCCAACTTATGAAGGCATTGGAATCTGTTAGGCGTGTCATTGATTGCAACGTCAACATTCGGAGCTCCGCGGCTTCCGAATTAGTTAGCGCTCTTTAAGCGAGGCAGCCGTGTCCCACTATCAACTGAAAGACGGCGTGGCGGTGATTGTTCTGGATAACCCCCCCGTAAACGCCTTGGCACTAGCATTGCGTCTCCGACTCGCAGATGCGGTGCACTCAGCATTGAATGATCCTGAAGCAAACGCCGTTGTGCTCACCGGCGCTGGTCGTGGTTTCTGCGGCGGCGGCGACATCACCGAGTTCGATCTCCCTGCCCTCTCGCAGGCCCCCACTCTGATGGCCCTGTTCTCGCTTATCGAGCGAAGCCCCAAGCCGGTGGTTGCAGCACTGCATGGCAACGCGCTCGGCGGGGGACTCGAGCTGGCCCTGGCATGCCACGCCCGGGTGGCCCAATCCAAAACCCAAGTTGGTCTTCCAGAAGTGCACTTGGGCTTGGTACCCGGAGCCGGAGGTACCCAGCGTCTTCCGAGGCTGGTAGGTCCAGAGCTCGCCTTGAATCTCGTTCTTCAGGGCCGGACCTGTTCAGCCCAGTCGTTGAGTGAGAGCGGCTTGTTCGATCGTCTGACCGATGCGGCACCTCTGGATTCCGCTGTTCAACTGGCTCGCGAACTCGCCGCAGAGGTAGCCCGGGGTAGGAGTCTCAAACGAGCGGGCGAACTGACGCCCAAACTGCCCAATGCGCAGGCCTTCTTCGCATACGCGCGAGCAACGGCGAAAGCACAGTCCCGTGGCCTTCCTGCACCCGTGGCTTGCGTAGACTGCGTCGAATACTCGGTTACCTTGCCGTTTCAGGAAGGGCTAGATCGAGAGTTCGATACCTTTTGGAGGCTTCGTGGCACCCCAGAGTTCGCGGGTCTACGCCATGCATTCCTGGCCGAAAGGAAAGCATCAGAAGTTGCCGGACTCCCAACTGAAGCTAAGCCGCGCCCGGTTGAACGCACTGTGGTAATTGGCGGCGGAACCATGGGGTCTGGAATCGCGATGAGCCTGGCCAACGCGGGCCTACCGGTCACGATGATCGAGCGCGAACAACCGGCACTTGACCGTGGCCTGGCCAGCGTGCGGGATACCTATTTGGGAGCCCTAAAGAAGGGGCGACTATCGGAGCAGCAGTTCGAGCAACGCGTTGCCTTGATCAATGGGGCGCTTGACTACGAGGCAGTCAAAGAAGCCGACCTTGTAATCGAGGCCGTGTTCGAAGACCTGGACATCAAGCGTCAGGTTTTCGAGCAACTCGACGCAGCGGCTCGCCCGGGTGCGCTCCTCGCGACCAATACTTCCATGCTCGATGTCAACCGTATCGCAGCTTTCACCAACCGCCCCGAAGACGTGATCGGGCTGCACTTCTTCAGTCCGGCCCACGTGATGAAGTTGCTGGAGGTCGTACGTGGTGAACGTACTTCGCCGGCGGTTCTGGCAACCGCAATGAATCTCGCGCGACGCATTGGAAAGACTGCTGTGGTGTCGGGAGTATGTGAAGGCTTTATCGGAAATCGCATGCTGCAGCCCTACCTGATGCAGGCAGGTCTGCTGCTCGACGAGGGTGCTCTCCCCCACCAGATCGATCGAGCCATCGAAAAATGGGGCATGGCAATGGGGCCCTTCCGTGTCAGCGATATGGCGGGCAACGATCTCGGCGCAAAAATTCGGGAACAGCGACTGGCTGAGCAACCTGACCTTGTCTACTCGCGAAGCTTCGACACCATCGTGGCAATCGGGCGCTCCGGGCAGAAGGTTGGTCGTGGCTGGTATGACTACGTGCCGGGACAGCGGGCACCTGTTCCGAGTGAAGAAGTCATTGCAGCTGTCGTGGCCGAATCGGAGAGACTCGGTTTGAAGCGTCGCGCAATCAGTGATGAGGAAATCGTAGATCGCCTTCTGCTGGCCCTAGTGAATGAGGGCGCCAAGATCCTGGAAGAAGGCATCGCTCAGCGCGCCTCCGATGTCGATGTCGTCTATACGGCGGGATATGGATTCCCTCGTTGGCGCGGTGGTCCGATGTTCGAAGCGGACCAACGAGGTCTCGGCGATGTATTGGCCACGATGCAGCGCTTCTCGGACGGTCCAGCCTACCAACGCTGTGCAGATTTCTGGCGCCCCGCCGGATTGCTTTGCCGCCTGGCTGGACAAGGCCAGTCCTTCGCCACCTTCAACCATTCGGAGCTTTCATGACTGACGCCGTCATCGTCTCCACCGCTCGTACTGGCCTGGCCAAGTCATTCAAAGGCGGATTCAACCTGACCCATCCGGTGACCCTCGGCGGCCACGTTGTTGCACATGCCATCAACCGGGCGGGGATCCAAGCTGCCGAGGTGGAAGATGTAATTCTCGGTAGCGCATTCTTGGAAGGTGCTGCCGGGGTGAACATGGCCAGGGTCGTAGCCCTGCGAGCCGGCTGCCCGGTCACTACCAGCGGCCTAACCGTCAACCGCTTCTGCTCAACCGGCCTGCAGTCCATTGCGCTGGCAGCTCAGCGTGTGATCGCTGGAGAAGGCGACATCTATGTGGCCGGTGGGATCGAGTCGATCACCCTTGTGCAGTCGCAGGCCAATAACTTCAACGTCAAGGAACCATGGATCGAGGAGCATCGCCCGGAGATCTACTGGGGAATGCTGGAAACCGCAGAGGTGGTCGCCAAGCGCTACGGAATCTCACGCGAATGTCAGGACGAGTACGGCCTACGTAGCCAACTGCTGGCCGCGGCGGCACAAGCCGAAGGACGTTTCGCTGCAGAGATCGTGCCGATGGATACCACCATGGCGGTGGTGCAGCACGACGGAAGCATCTCCACGCAGGCCGTTACCGTGGCAACCGACGAAGGTATTCGCGGCGACTCCACTCTGTCCGGCCTGGCCAAAATTCGCCCCGCCCTGCCGGGAGGCGTGGTGTCGGCTGGCAACGCCAGCCAGCTCTCCGACGGCGCATCAGCTTGTGTGGTGATGAACGCACAGCAGGCAGAACGTCGCGGCCTGGCGCCCTTGGGCATTTTCAGGGGGTTCCAAGTAGCCGGATGCAAACCAGATGAAATGGGCATTGGGCCGGTTTTCGCTGTACCTAAACTGCTGGCCAAAGCAGGCCTCAAAGTGGAGGACATTGGACTTTGGGAACTCAATGAAGCCTTCGCCGTGCAGGTTCTTTACTGCCGTGATCGTCTAGGCATCCCGGATGATCGCCTGAACGTGAATGGAGGCGCCATTGCCGTCGGCCATCCGTACGGTGTCACCGGCTCCCGCCAGGTAGGCCATGCTCTCATAGAGGGTCGCCGTCGCGGGGTACGTTATGTCGTTGTAACGATGTGCATCGGTGGCGGGATGGGCGCAGCAGGACTGTTCGAGGTCATTTCGTAGAGCCGCTGAGGCCTCGTCACAACCGTGACTGTGCGTCGCGAGGGCTAGGTTGCTATCCCTTGGTGACCTACAGCTGTGCCTAAGAAGACAGCCACTTGAGTTGTGCTACTTGCGGTCACCATGGACGGTGACCGCAGTTACTACCAAGAGCAGATGTGTGTCGCCTTGTCGCAACCAGTGCGGTGAACTACCTGCCTTTCGCCAATAGAAGCCCCAATTATCCCTCGCGGAGAAGAGGGGGACCAGAGCAGGCCCATGCCTTACCCAATATGCGACGAACCAAAGAGAACGCAGAGAGAACCCGGTGCAGCATACTCACCGCCGCCGAACAGCAGTTCTTCGCCCAAGGCGTCGCGCACACCACCCTGGAACAGATAGCCCGCCAAGCCGGCGTGACTCGTGGAGCCATCTACTGGCATTTCCACAACAAGGCGCACTTGTTCAATGAAATGCTCAATCAGGTAAGGCTACCGCTAGAGCCACTTGCGGGACAGTTAGACGCTGCTGCGGGAGTCGGTCCTCTGAAACTACTTCGCGATCTGTGCGTCGAGGCCATGGTTCAACTGGCCGAGGACGCGCAGCGCCGCCGGATATTCACCATTCTTCTTCGGCGCTGCGAATTCACAGACGAAATGCGAGAAGTCGAAGTGCGCCACGAGGCCTTCATCAATCAGTTTATTGCCCTCTGTGAGCGACAGTTCCTCCAGCCAGCAGCCCTTGCCCGACTGCGACCTGGCATCACCCCCAGGCTGGCTGCCCGCGCCTTACACGTACTGATCATTGGCCTTTTCAGTGATTGGCTTCGCGACCCGGACCTACTGGACCCACACCGCGATACATCCTTGATGGTCGACAGCTGCCTGCGCGGGCTGTTGCATCATTGGCCCTAGATGCTGCGGACGCGCCGGATCGTAGCGATGACTCAATGAATCGAATGGCCGGTCTGCAGAAAATCTGCAGAGGATGAGGCTGACATCAGGCGCGGACCCGTCCATTCAGCCTGATCTGAATGTCATTCCTGAACACGTATTCGTGACTGCCGGAGCCAATGCCGGCAGTCCGCCCTACCGCTCGATAATTGGGCATGACGGACTTAGGGATGCAGCAGCTAGATCAAATACCCAGTTTGCGTCGAACCAGCGTCCCGTATCCGTCTGGGAACAAGCGGGAAATCCGATGCAGAGCACGAGCGCCATTACCAACGAGCAGGCGCTTCTCGCCACTCAGGAGCCCCTTGAGTATTTCCTTGGCACAGGCTTCCGGAGTGGTGACCATCTGTCCCAGCATCGCAGCACCAACTTTTCGATCGTGATCGTTCTCCAAACCGGCCAGCGGCGAGTTCTTGCTGATGTTGGTATTGATGCCACCCGGATGTACCAGCACCGCACGAACACCGGTTCCGTCCAGTTCCTGCCATAAGGTTTCGGTCAGGCCGCGCACGGCAAACTTCGACATCGTATAGGCAGCCTGGCATGGAGTCGCGACGAGGCCAAACACGCTGGAGATGTTCACGATGCAGCCCGTCTTCTGCGCAAGCATGATAGGCAGGAAGGCCTTCGTGCCATGAATCACGCCCCAGAGATTGATGTTGAGTACCTTCTCGATCTCGTCGAATGTCAGGTGCTCGACGGAAGCGATCACCGAAGTGCCAGCATTGTTGATGATCACATGCACAGTGCCAAAGTCTCGTTGGACGTCATTGGCAAACTGACATACCGCTTCACGAGAAGAAACATCGACCTTGTAGGCTCGAGCTTCGGTACTGGCCGGCAGCATTGCCATTGTCTCGTCCAGAGCAGCGGCATTGATGTCGGACAACGCCAGCAGCGCACCGTGGTCGGCAAACTCCAGGGCCAATGCTCGACCGATACCGGAACCCGCCCCTGTAATGGCGACGATATTGTTTTTGAACATGCATTTCTCCTGTCTGATGTAACTCATGCACCCTTAAACGCGAAAGCGTGACACGGACGCTTCCAGGTTCCCGGCCAACTGCTCCAGACGTGCTGCCGCGCCCGCAGCCTGCACCACGACGTGCGCGTTCTGTTCGCACATCCGGGCGATCTCCTCTACGTTGGTTGCGATATCGGTGCTTCCACGGCTTTGCTCTTTCGCAGCGTCAGCAATGCCATCAATCTCCCGGTTGGTTGTCGCAACGGCCTCGCTCGCAGTGCTCACGACCAATTGCAAGGTGCCGAAGTAATCGAGCGTCGAGACGAGCGATTGATGGCCAGATTCCAGGGACAGTCCAACGGTTTCCGACCGTGCACCGAGTACGCCTGCAACTTCCTCGATGTTCACAGCGGCGTTGGCCGAGTGCTCAGCGAGTCTTCGCACCTCGTCCGCAACCACGGCAAAACCTCGCCCTAGTTCACCCGCCCGTGCAGCCTCTATTGCTGCGTTAAGAGCCAGTAGGTTGGTTTGCGCAGCTATATCCTTGACCTGGTGGGTGAGGTCAGCGATTGCGGCGGTGCGTTGAAGAAAGTCCTCCACCGAAGCACGGATCTCGGTGAAGGCAATCTGCACACGGTCGGCTTCGCCACGCATTCGCTGAATAGCGAGCCCCCCTTCCTGAGCACCTTGGAGGGTCTGCAGCGAGGTCTTGCGCAACTGGTCCGCGCTATCAGCTACAGCGGAGGTGCTGACGCTCATTTGCTCCATGGTCGACGCCACCGCCTCAGTAACTTCGGATTGGCGGGCAGCACTACGCTCTGCTTGCTGCACATCTACAGCGAGTCCATGGGCGGAGGCCGCGACCTGGCGCGCACCACCGAGCACCTGTCCGACAAGCTCCTGAAAACTATCCGCCAGCTGGTTGAAGGCATTGGCGGTCTGGGCAATTTCGTCACGCCCAACCACTTCGACCCTGTGTGTAAGATCGCCCGCCTGCAGGGAGAGTGCGACATCGCGAATTCGGTGAATCGATCCCACAACCTGTGAACGAATAGCCAGTGCGCTGATCAAGGACAGCAGAATTGCGGCAGCGACGGCGGCACCCAGCAGCCTGGTTGCCAGGTTCGCGGCTCTATAGGCCGCCTCGTAGTCTTCGCCGCTTAGCCGATCCTGAATACTGTTCAGCCGCGTCGCGGAGTTGAGGAAGTTGCCGAACCACGACCAGACGATGGAGAAATAGTCGTCCCCCCTGTCCGCGCCCTGCCCTACCAGCATGGCCAGAACAGGTGCCAATGCGTCGCTATAGCCTGCCAGTGACGTGAGGACATCCTGATACGCAGCCTCTTCTTCTTCGGTGAGGCCCGCTTGCTTTGAAGCAGTTTCGAATTCTTTGGCCACCTCGGCCAGTCCAGTGCGAATTGACGCGATGCGCTCTTTCAGATCGTCGTCAATGTTGTCGTCTATCTCTTGAGCCTTCCGGTAATCGGCAAGGACCAGATAGAGTTCTTCATTCAAAGAGCGCAAATCGTTGATTCCCTCGGAAGTAGCACGCAGCCGCTGAATCCGGGTTTCGTAAATGCGCTCCAACGCTTCGTGCTGGGCTTGGAAACCGTGGAAAGCAGTGCCTGCGACCAGCAGCAGCAGGCAGCTGACCAATGCTGGTGTTACAAGCAGCTTCGCGCCGATCGAGTAACGTGCAAGGAATTGCATCGGGTTGCTCCCTATTGTTGTTCTAGTGATGCTTCAGCCAATGTCACAGATTGGCAGGCGTAGGCTGGACGCTACGTCGGCAAAGCCCAGCAATACTTGGGGGGCCAACTCGAAGGACCAGGGCAGGAGACGGAAGCAGGGAAAGGTAAGCGGGTCCCCGGATGCCTGGCGCGAAACGCGCACGGGGTGATCATGGCGGTCATACCGGTGTTCCAGATCGCTAGAGACTTGGCGCACGTTCGCGAACTCACTACGTGCGCCACTTCCCCGGTGCTGGACCGACTTGCAGCCCTTCCACCTATGCCCCGCTCACCAGGTCCGCTCGCCCAGGGTCTGGTCCATCTACTTCATGAGGTCAGCTAGTCGCCTCCGAAAGCGAAGACATTTCGACGGTGGGTCCCTTTGGAGCACTCGCCACAAATGATGTAGAGGCGCCGCGCAGTGGTGCACTCACCTTGGGCTTGAGTAGGAAGTGAGCCAGAGCGGGCATCAGTACCAGCGCTCCCACCATGTTGCCGATGAACATGAATGCCAGAAGCACGCCCATATCGGCCTGGAACTTAATGGGTGCCCAAACCCACACCGCAACCCCAACAGCCAGCGTGAACGCGGTGAGCATGACCATCCGCCCGGTGAGCAGTAGGGAGACTTCATACGCTTTGGGTAGCGGGTCGCCGTTGCGTAAACGCTGGAGCATGATGCTCATAACGTAGAGCGCGTAATCAACGCCGATCCCTACGCCGAGTGCTATCACAGGCAACGTGGCCACCTTGACTCCTATGCCGAGGACAACCATCAGGGCCTCGCAGAGTACCGAGGTCAGGACCAGTGGCACCATTGCACAAAGAACTGCTCGCCAAGACCTGAAGGTCACGAAACACAAGGCCATAACCGCGCCATAGACCCAGAACAGCATCTCTCGGTTGGCCTGCCGCACAACGATGTTGGTGGCTGCTTCGATGCCCGCATTCCCACCGGCAAGAAGGAACTCACTGGTGTCACTGCTGTTGGCCTTTGCGAAAGCCTCGCTTGTCTGGACCAGCGAGGTCAGCGTGTCCGCCCGATGGTCGCGCAGGAATGCTGTTACCGGGAGTACCGAGCAGGCGTCGTTATAGAGCCCGCGCGGGGAGTTGGACGTGATGGTATTGAGCATGTCGCGTCCGCGCGGCAAGTCGTACCACTTTGGATTTCCCTCGTTGTAGCCACTGAACAGGAGCCGCTGCTGACTTGCCAACGATCGAGTGCTCTCGACCGATGACAGCGTCCTCAATTGCCACTCCAAAGCATCCACCCGCATCAACGCGTCATAGGAAGCGCACTCACCTTCCGGCGTGCGAACCATGACGATGAAGGAGTCGGCGCTGGCACCGTAATTGGTGTCGATGAAACTATTGTCGCGGTTGTATCGGGAGTCGGGGCGCAGCTCAGGCGCACCTGGATCCAGATCACCAATTTTCAGGTTCAGGCTGACCGCAAATGCTGCGACGCCAACGACCAGATGCAATGCGATTGTGACCGCTGCGCGACGCCGCTCGGTGAGGCGACTCAGCCAATGCCACACGGCATGGCTGTCACCTCGCTCTGCCCGCAGGCTGCGCTCGGCAGAGGATTGGCTCACTCCCACAAAGCTCAGCAGGATGGGCAGCAAGATCAGGTTGGTGAAGATCAGGATCGCCACACCCAAGCTGGCAATCACTGCCAACTCCTGGATCACCTCGATCTGAATGATAAATAGGACGCCGAAGCCAACCGCGTCGCAAAGAAGGGCCGTGAGCCCGGCGAGGAACAGCCGACGGAAGGTGAAGCGCGCAGCGACGAGCTTGGGCATGCCTCTGCCGACGTCCTGCATGATGCCATTCATCTTCTGCGCGCCGTGGCTCATCCCGATTGCGAAGATCAGGAACGGCACCAGTACCGAGTACGGATTAAGCTCAAATCCGAGCAGCGGCAATGCCCCCAGTTGCCACACCACTGCAACCAGTGAACATACGACCACCAGCAGTGTGCTACGCACGCAGCGGGTGTGGAGGTAAAGAATGGCAGTGGCCAAGGCAATGGACAGCAGGAAGAACGCGGCGATCTTGTACAGGCCGTCGATTAGGTCACCCACAACCTTAGCGAAGCCTGTTATGTGAACCTTGAGTCCCTTCGCTTCATAGCGAGCACGGAGCTGCTCAAGCGACTTGTTCAGGGCGCCGTAGTCCAGCTTGCGCTGCTGCGCCGGATTGTCCGCCAGCAAGGGAACGGATATGAGTGCCGACTTTTCGTCGAGTCCGACTATCTGACCGATCTCGCCAGAGCGTTGCACGTTGATCCGCAGCTGCTGGAGATCCTGCGG
The DNA here is from genome assembly GCF_049334135.1 of Metapseudomonas cellulosilytica. Classification (NCBI taxonomy): domain Bacteria; kingdom Pseudomonadati; phylum Pseudomonadota; class Gammaproteobacteria; order Pseudomonadales; family Pseudomonadaceae; genus Metapseudomonas; species Metapseudomonas cellulosilytica. The sequence continues at coordinate 104,347 of NZ_JBHZGN010000019.1, forward strand.
CCGGCCTTGGTACTCATCCGGAATCAAGGGTCCGCCATCGAACCCTTCTTCAGTGATCCCCTGCCAACGAGCGTTGGGGGTCCACAGACTTTTCAGGCCTGCGCGATCAACCCCCGGGAAAGCGACCAACTCGTTGGTCATCTCCCGGATCAGGTCCAGGAAGTCAGCGTTGTAGATGTCACCGTCAGCCGGCGCCACGGCAATACGCAGTACGTTTGGCGTAGGAAGGTCACTCTTCATCTCCAGGTAATTGGCAATGAATGGGTGTCCGCTAGGGATCATCTTCTCGAAGCTGGCGTTGCTATGGAGGCGAGGTAGCTGCAATGCAGCGAGCACCGTCACTACCAAGCAAAGCGTCAGTACGACCAGCCGGTTATTGAACAGCAGGCGCTCGATACGAGAGCCCGAGCGGGTGTCAAAAAGCGCGGAAGGATCCGCGACATCGAAGTTGTCGTACGATGCGGTCATCTGATGTTACTCACGGACGCGTAGGCAGACTGATAACTTGAGGGCCAAGACGGCCAACGCTGACGAGGGCCCCACCCTCGTCCTCAACCAGGGCTGATGGGCCGGGACCCGCCGAAGCTGCAAGCACCACGAGCTCCTGTTGCGCCATCTGATAGAGGTTACCCGCCTGGTCAGCCAGAACGGTCACTCCGTCGCTGCGCTGCACACTGGCAGTGACACTGATGGGTGCCGGAAGGGCGACAGGCTTAAAGTGCTCGCCATGGTCCGTTGACAAGAATGCGTTTCCCCGTAGACCGGCCACAAGAATCTGCCCCTCATGGAGTTCCAGCACGAAGTAACTGCCCTTGTACGGAGACTGCAGGCGCTTGAATGACTCGCCACCGTCCTCCGAGCGCAACAGCAACCCTTGCTCCCCTGCAATGACAATCTCCTCTCCCTGTGACCTCATTGCGTAAAGATGCAGTTCTCCGGGGTTGTCCAGATGCGTGGACCAAGCCTCCCAGTCCAGCCCATCGCGACTACGCAATACCAGCCCATAAGCCCCCACCAGCCAAAGCCTGCCGGCAGCATCGATGTTCAGGTCGAGCCAAGGCTTATCTGGACCATCTGAAGCCAGCAAATTTGCTTGACGACGAGCACGTTTCACGCGCTCGACCTCTTCGCCGGACGCTGCGGCCAACTGATCAGCTTGATGCTGGTAGAGGCGTACGACATCTCCACCGTCCAGTATCCGTTCCCAGCTTTCACCACCGTCGGTCGTCCGAAGAAGCACGCCGTTATGACCAGCTGCCCAACCCCGGGCCTCATCAGCGAAACGAACAACAGTAAGCGTCACGCTGACGGGTACAGGGGCTTGGTGCCAGTTGGCACCGTTGTCGTCGGAGAGGAGCACGATACCGCGCTCCCCTACAGCGACAAGTCGTTTACCTGCCAGAGCTACGTCCAGAAGGGTTGCACGCGCTGCCCGCGGCGAGATCAATGCCGGCCGCATCATTGGGTCGGTCACACGCAGCGACGGCTCCTCTGCCGGAGCTGCGAGGAGACCACCGGAAAACACGGCCAGCGCGACTACAGAAACACGCCGCAGAGTCAGATACATCCTGGATTCCTCAGCGCAGTTGGTCGCCGATCATGGCGTCAGGGGTGAAAGTCTCGCTCTTCATTTCTGCGACCGGCTGCAGCCCGATTGCAGGCGCCGACTTGTTCACATAGGGGCCGGCGTACCAGGCGCCCGTAACCAGGTCATAGAAGCCGTAGGTGACGTGCTCAGTGAGCTCCATCTCGGGATAGGTGACCGAGAGGCCAAAAAGTGTCTTCCACAGCTGACCATTGGTGTCCCAGCGATCAGCCAGCACGGCGAGCCACGAATCTTCATCAATGTAGTAACGACTCTTCGGAGAGGTGTGCCGCTTGCCAGACTTCAGCTGGGCATCAACCACCCAAACCCGGTGCAGCTCCCAACGCACAGCGTCCGGATTCAAGTGGGAACCAGCCATCAGCGCTTCAGCGGTGTCGGGTTGGAGCATCTTGTAGGAGTTGTACGGGATCAGGATCTCCTTCTTGCCGACCAGCTTCCAATCGAACAGGCCCGGTCCACCACCAAACACGCTCACTTCATCGAAGCTCATCAGGCCGGCGGATTGCGGAGTCGGGGTATCACCGTTGGGGTTGGGAAGCTTGCGGACGCGACGCTGGCCAGTGAGGTACACCCAGGTTCTAGTCTTCGTATCATCCACATGCACCTGGCCCACAATGGCTTCGCCAGCGCGGATCGGCGGACCGTCGCTGACCACACGGGTCAGCCAGTAGGTGCCGTCGAAGTTTTCCGCCGATCCCTTAGGATCGTAATACGGCATCTTGATGTCCTGGCGCCCCTGGACCGCCATAACTTTCTTGCCGTCGGCGGTCACCATCCAAGTTTGGCCATTGATCGTGCGAGTGGCGGTCCCTTGGTAGCGCAGTAGATGGTTCCACATCACTTCGAGGCCCGACTTTGGAATCGGGAACGGGGTACCCCCGAAAGCACCGGACGGGATCTGGTAGTCAGTGCCGTCTACGAGCTTCGCGTTAGTGGCATTCTTGAAGGTGTTGTCGTAGACGAATTGCGGCGCAACCGCAGTGCGATGGGTCGGATAAACATCCATGCGGTAGGAGGGATAGCGCTTGAGCATCGCCTTTTGGCCGTCGGTGAGTTTGTCCGCGTACTGCTCTATGTTCTGAGCAGTGATGGAGTACAGCGGCTTCTCACTGGCGAAAGGGTCGGGACGGCGCTGATCAGGTTTGTAGCCGGCGGGAGCTTTCAGCTCTCCGCCGCTCCAGGGCGGAATGGTGCCGTCTTTGTTCCCGGCACGCTCACCACCGAGAGGGGTCAGAGTGGACTTGAGCTGCTGAGCTTCTTCGGCGCTCACGGCAGCGAATACGTGAATCGGGTTTACGAGCGCGCAGGCGGCCAGCGCTGCGCACGATATGATCGTGTTCAGTTTCATCACGGACTCCAGGGAGCTTAGAAAGTGCGACTCAGGAACATCGTTACGTAGTCGCGATCGCGGAAGTACTGGTCGTAATTCCATGCTTGGGTGCCGCCAGGCCCGACTGGGCTGAACAACACGCCAGAGCTGCCGAAGAAGTGAGTTGCACTCACCCCCAGACGCCAGGTTTCGAGATAACTTGCCGTAAGGCCGACGTTGATGGAGCCGGCATCCTCGGGCAGCGGAGCTGCACCCACCATGTTGCGCGAACCGTCCGGCTGGTACGACCCCCCCATGGGGACCCGGAGATCGACACCCGGGAAAATTTGGTAGTAGACAGGCTCAAACAGGGCCTGGAACTTCCAGCTATCGCGAGTACCGTTGGGGCTGCAAACCGCGCCGGGAAATGCGGAAGGCTGGCAGCCGCTCAAGGTATCGGCGTTCTCCTTCACGCTGAGAACCCGGGTGAATGCGACTTCGCCGAGCAGAGTTGCATCGTCCCAGAGTGCCGTTCTCCCAAGGTTGGAGCCGAACGCCGACACGTTGACATGGAACGTCCGACCCACCGCGTATTGGGGTCCAGCACCAATGTCGTATGCGTTCGGCGACAGCAGATCCTGGTTGTTCCTTACGGAGGCCTCGATCGCAAAATTGAACAAGCCGACGTTGTGGTTGGCACTGGCGCCAAACACGTTAATACCGCTGTGGTAGTTCTCGTAGAAGGTACGATTGATCGGGTCGGTGACGATGGTGCTGGACTTGCTGTGGAAGCGTAAAAGGTAAATACCGTAATCGGTCTCGTCAGTACGGATCCGCAGCGCCACACCACCCTGTCCAGAATCCTGGGCCTCACGCGTAGAGGTGCGCAGGAAGGGGCCAGTTGGGGTGAAGATCAGATCGCCACCGCGCTGAAAGTCGATTGGTGAGAAGTAGCTACCCGAGCCCTGGGATTGGTTCTGCCGCCAGAACGGCTGGTAGAAGGCATAGGCGGTCACCGCATCGCTGAGCTGGAGCTGGCCAGACACTTGCGGCACAGGTCGCAGAATTTCCTGGAAGCGCAGGTTCGGTACCGAGAGAGCCTTGGCAGTGTCGATAGGGGACATCGCACCAGCAATAGCATTGTCACCAAAGAACAAGCTTTCGCCCCAGACAACGCTATGTTGACCAACCCTCAGAGTCGCAGCATGGTCCCCAAGATCGAAACGCCCAGATACGAAGGCATCAAGCAATTCCGCATCACGGCCATGCACCTCGCGCGTGTATGGGGTGAACTCATCCGGCGTCGATATCTGCGTGGAGTTAACGGCACTGGTGCCAGGACCGAAAGCCCCAGCCGTGTTGTTGTCATTGCTGTTGCGATAGACCGAGTCATACCAGCCTGCACCGCTGACCCGGAAGCCAAACTGCTGGTAGCTACCCTCGAGCTCACTCAGGATGTCTAAGCGGTTGGAGATAAGGCCACTCTTGCGGAAGTTGGTGTCTCCATCGCCGAGGTTCACATCGCTCGCCAGAGACGAATCGGCATCATGCAGACGGTATCCCGCGCTGTACTTCAGAGTGTTGTCCCAGCGCAGCCTGAGATCGGGATTACCGGTATCGATTTCCAGCGCGTTGGCGGAACCGGCAGCCAAAGCGACGGCAAGCGCAACGCTGGAACCCTGGAACCAATACGACTCAAGCAATGAGGCAGTTGTTCTGCACTTCACAGGTTGTCTCCTTTTGCCGGTCGAGGCCGACGTTCTTGTTTTTATTTGCAGTACACGACGTCCAAGGCGTCGTGTTGTTCGTAAAGTAAGGGCTTGGACCCGCGTACACCCCCCCATCTAAGAGTGGCCCCCCCCTCCTCCATCCCCCCTCACCCCCCCAGCTAGACCATCTGCGATTGATATCCACAGCTTTGGACACCCCGCCCACTTGCTCCTACCACCCGCAACAGGAGCCGTCCCAGGCCTCGCGAAATGAAGTACTTCCGATGTGGGGCAACCGATACGCGCAGAAGAGGCCAGCCGCTCGGTGCTTGCGAACCGTGCGAATGCTGGACGTCATGAATGGTGGGACAGAAAGGAAAGATGAAATACAGGGCCACACAGCAACGCCGCCTAACCTGCCCTTCGGCGAGGATCTGGATTTCTACGTAGGAAAGTTCAGAAAAAACCCTGGGGCAGCTACCCGACAAATCAACCTCAGCCCAGCAAGGTGATGCGTTTGACGCGGTGCCAGCAGCGCCCAGGGAGGGCAAGGTGCCCTAGAGTGGGTCCAACGCCGATAAAGAAATACCTGAATGACTCATAGCCGAGCTGGGCGCACGATAATGATGCGCCCAGCGTGCGGCAGCTTTATCGCGTGAAAAGGTTGACCGTGACCACAGCCTCTTCGCAACCGATAGAGCCACCACCATTTTCCTGCAACGCTACCTTGGCGCCCTCCACTTGCCGCGGCCCGGCCTCACCACGCAGCTGCGTAACCAACTCATGAATCTGGCCCAAGCCAGTCGCACCTATCGGGTGCCCTTTGCACTCAAGACCACCAGACGGGTTCACAGGGACCCTGCCACCAATGGATAGATCACCCGCCTCAGCCGCAGGACCACCCCCCCCCATGGGCACCAGTTGGAGGTACTCGACCGCAATGATTTCACCCATAGCGCTGGCGTCGTGCACCTCGACTACCGACACTTCATCCGGGCCAATACCGGCCTGCTCGTAGGCGGCGCGAGCCGCGCGACGGCACACAGCCTGGTCGAAGGCATCCGGTTCCCGCGGGGTGGCGGTAGCAATAGATGTTGCGGCGACCCGAATCACTCGACGACGGTCAACACCCAATTTTTTCAGGCCAGCCTCCGTGCATACGATTACCGCAGCTGCACCGTCAGAAAGCGGGGAGCACATGGGCAGAGTGAGGGGATAGGTAATTGGAGGTGCAGCCAGCACTTCTTCGATAGTGAATGGCTGACGGTACTGCGACAGCGGGTTGTGAACGGAGTGATTATGATTCTTCGACGACACCGCCGCGATTTGCCGCTGAGTCGTGCCAAAGGTCTTCATCCAGTAGCGACAGGTCGCTGCGTAAATAGCCATGAAACGGCTATAGGGTCGATCCGACTCACTTCCCGGCGGGATTTCTACGCCGGCCCCCAGTTTCAGCAGCCGCGAGGCATTTTCCTCGGCTTCAAGAACATCCCAACCGCCCTCGAACAAAGCTAGCGAGCGGCGCTTGTCTTCGATGTTCATTTTCTCCGCACCAATCGCAAGTGCGACCTCACATGTTCCGGCGCGCAATGCCTGTACTGCAAGCTGGAAAGCGCTTGTACCAGAGGCACAAGCGTTCTCGACGTTCCAAACAGGCAGGCCGACCAAACCGATTTTGCTGAGAACGACTTGTCCCGGCACAGCAGTCTGCCCCTGGAGGGCACCTTGCGTCACACCAGAATAGAAAACCTGATCAATGTCTGCACGGCTTGCACCGGCGTCGTTCAATGCAGCACTGAGGGCTTCTTCAGCCAGAGATTGCAAGGAACGTTCGACGTGGCGACCAAACTGGGTCATGCCAACGCCGACAACGTAAATGGTGGGGTTCATCGGAATGGAGCACTCCATGAGGAGGAATCATTAAGACATCGACTAGGGCACTAACCAGCCAGTGGCTGCCATGAGCAGTGACGTCCATTGCGGGGGTCCTGAGACATTACGAGCTTGTTCTTCCTCAATCCCCCCCATGAAAGAGTGGGCCGATACTTTTACCCCCCCCACATCCTTGGTGATCCGTTCCATCGTCTTCTCGGAACTCCGACCCCGTGATACCGTAATTTCAAACAAAAGCCCGTACTCATCTAGGTACTGCGCCTTGATTGCAGGTGGAACGTGTGATGCAAGCCCAAGGAGCTCGTAGAGAAATCTCAGCTAGCCTGACTGCAATCGTCACATGAAGCCCACCGCTACCTAAGCCTAAGCCACCACGCTGCAGGCCAGGAAAAGGTTGAGCCAGGATCAGGGAGATAAGAACAATTCGTACTCAAAGCTCAGATCCCACTTTACTGCTCAAGTCCACGCCGCCACGCGCCGCTCGAGGTTTTCTTGAGCGAGAACGTCTGCAGTTAAATCGACTTGAAGTTGGCGGTGCCCAGGTAATCGCTTTCCTTGCTCCCACCGGCTTCGGCAAGACAGCTCAACTCAATCAGTGGCGCCGAGAAATACTTACACGAGGTGGTTTTGCCTTCTGGTACTCGCTCGATAACCGCGATGACCCATTGCGTTTGGTGAAGGGGCTTACCTACACTGCCCAGGCGTCTTGCGGAAAACGTGGATTTGCCGAGCCTATCGTCCAATGGATTGAAGACTGTTCCGACCCGCGCGAAGCATTGACCGGCTGGCTTGCTGAGGTTGCAGCACTTTCCGTTGATGTGCTGCTGGTACTGGACGACGCTGACTTACTGCCTACCTCAAGCCGTACGGAAGTGCTGTCTTATCTGTTGGGAAATGCGCCAGCCAACCTCCATGTCGCGCTGGCCGCCCGACCAACCGGCGCCCTAATGGCTTGTGGCGCTTTGAGCACTGCAAAAGTTGCCCGCGTCACAGCCTCAGATCTGAGATTCCATCTCGACGAAACGCTTGCCGTGTTGTCTGCCAATCTGGGCGCCCAGTGCAATCCCGAAGCTGGTATCGCGTTACACGAGCTGACCGAGGGGTGGCCGTTCGGCGTCCAGCTCGCGGTTGCCGCCCTGCATCGGAGCGGTGATCTGGAAGGGCTCCTTCGTGTAGCGACTGCAGATATTCGGCGTTACTTCATTGATTCGGTCATCGATACCCAATCTGCCGACACAGTCCATCTATTGGTGCGACTAGGCCTCTTTGACGTCATCCATCCAGAGCTTTGCTCTGCGGCACTAGGTCGCGAAGCGCTAGCCCAGGAACTGCTTCGGCTCCAGGATGAAACACCACTGCTCCTACGGGCAGAGGGCAGCGACTGGATGCGCCTGCATCCCTTGGCGCGAGAGGTGCTGCATGAACGATTGATGCAACTACCACGCGAGGAACGCCGTTCGCTGTCCCGGAAGGCATCCTCGTGGTACGCCACCCAGGGTCTTTACGAAGAAGCAGCACAGCAAGCGTTTCTCGCCGACGATATCGAGTCGGCCATTGCACTTGTCGAACACAACACCTATCAGATGACTACCCAAGGCAAGAGTGCGGCCGTACTTGCCTGGTATCAGCGTCTTTCCCCTCGTGATCTCGAGCAACACCCAGGCTTCTGGGCCCCTGCAGCCTGGGCCTTATCCATGAGCGATCGACACGCCGAAGCCCAGGCCTTGATCGATCGGATTCTCGACACTCCGAATCTTCCACCAGAAGGCCGGTTCGAAGCCGCACTCATCGAGATAACTGCTGCCGCATTTTCAGACCGACTGGATCGCGCCTCCGAGAGGTTGGCCGAATGGCCAGATCCGCCTGCGGAAGCTCGCCCCGCGGACGTCCCGATTTTCTACATCGGTAGGGCCTTCCTCGCGCTGTACAGCGGACAAACGGACCAGGCTCGCCTGGAGCTAACCAATATCACCAATCTGGACGAGACCGTGGCCTACTCGCCCGTCTCATATGGCCTCGCTGACTACGCTATTGGACTTAGCTATTTGTGGGAGGGGCGCTACGCACTGGCCGAACAAGTGTTACGTCCGGCACTCGCTCGGACCGAGCAGCAACTAGATCGCAGAAACCCCATTGCATGCATGCTTGCCGCGGCGCTTGCTAGTGCCTGCTGGGGAAGTGGACGCAATGAAGATCTACGCGCACTACTGGCCGGTCGGTTGACAGCGCTTGAACGCCATGGACTACCAGATGCGTTGATGTTGGCCTATAGCACGCAAGCAAGTATTGCCGATCATGAAGGTAGGCAAGACCAAGCGTTGCACCTGCTGGAATCACTGAATGCTATCGGTCAGCGGCGCGGGGTGCCACGCTTGCAGATAAAGGCACTATTCGAACTTGTGCGACTACATGCCAGGCATCGGCGTTCCGAGACATCGCGTAACCTGAGTACAAAGCTGAACTCTCTCCTCCGTGACTGCCGGACTCATCTACCCCCAGCCTATGTAGCATGGGCAGAAATGCACGCCGAACTCGCAAATGTGCACGCTTTCCTAGCCCAGGAGGGTCCACCCCTCTCTCCCGATACACTTACTGCCGTCGAACACGCCGAAGCTTTAGCGCAAAAACTGAAGCGCGGCGGAGAGGAAGTCGAAGCCCGTCTACTTCGGGCAGAGATTCTTCGGCGCAAAGGTTCCGAGGATGCACGCCCAGTACTAAGCGAAGCCATCAGTTTGGCGCAGGCAGCCGGCATGCTACGCCTACTGCGCGATTCCCGACCAGAGCGCGAACCGGCAGCCCCATCCACAGAGGAGCGGCCTGAAGAAAATCTTCTGCAATCGTCCCTGGATCAGACATTTCGTGGGCAAACCTTGCTGACGCAAAAGGAGCGGCAGGTGTTGTCGCTGCTAAGCCGTAACCTGAGCAACAAAGAGATTGCCAGGGCTATGGATGTGGGCGAACAAACGGTGAAGTGGCACCTAAAAAACCTCTTTGGCAAACTCAACGCGGCCGGACGCAAGCATGCAGTGGCTAGAGCTCGCCAGTTGGGACTGTTCCCCCGCTGATGTCAAAGTTCCATCTAGCTGCTGAGGCAACCGTGCAGTAGCGCCCCGTTGTTCAAGCTCAAGATGGAAACGCAGATATTCATGCGGATAACCCTGGCCATCGAAACAGGAAAACCTCAAAATAGATATGCTTTTTAATTAATTTTCTGGCATGAGTGCGCGATGGCCAAGACGGTACAATCCCAAAAGGCGGAGTTTGTAGATACCACTCCGACCATGGTGGTGGACACTTCCCTAGATGAACTGATCGGCTATGCGATGCGTCGCGCGCAGTTGAAAGTGTTCCAGCACCTGATCAACAAGCTGTCGGATTACGACTTGAGGCCGGCCCAGTTCTCCGCCCTGGCCATTATCGACCAGAACCCTGGGCTCATGCAGGCGGATCTGGCGCGCGCCCTCGCCATTGAGCCGCCACAGCTCGTACCACTCATGAACAAACTTGAGTCCAGAGCCTTGGCCGTGCGAGTCCGCTGCAAACCGGACAAGCGTTCCTACGGAATTTTCCTAAGTAAAGCGGGCGAGCAACTGCTCAAGGAACTCAAGCAGGTTGCGTATGAAAGTGACATAGCTTCAACGGCAGCCTTGTCGGAAGACGAACGCGGTGAGCTGTTGCGACTGCTTCGTAAGGTGTATCGAGAAAGTTGATTCGGGTATGGGCGGCTCCTCGGAGCCGCCCGAGGCAGTCAAGCCTCAATCAGCTGCAAACGATAGGACGCCTCGGGGAAGAGGTTCCGGAAGAAGAACTCCGCAGTGCCCTGAGTGTCATTGGTCAGGCCGTTCTCTCGGCTCACCCGAACGGCCCGGAGCCAGGCATATCCCAGCAGTAGAAGAGCGGTCATCCGCAACATGTCCCCAGCTACCTCATAGGGACGCTGAGGGTCGTCTTGCTGAGAGGTCCTGAGCCGAAGCAATGCACTCTCCCAAGCGCTCAGCAGACCCTCGAGCTGCCGCCCCTGGGATTGAATAGCCCCGCCCTTCGAGAGTTCGCACTCCAGACGAACTCGAGTGCTCAACAGCTCAACAGCGCCCGCCCCTTCTGGTAGCAACTTGCGCAGAAGTAGATCGTTTGCCTGAACTTCGTTTGTCCCCTCATAGATCATGGCGATACGACTGTCTCGGACAGTTTGCTCGATAGGGTATTCACTGCAGTACCCGTAACCTCCAAACACCTGTAGCGCCTGGCTGGAGAGCTGGAAGCCCTGATCGGTGAAATACGCCTTGATCAACGGAGTCAGAACCGAGGCTAGAGTCAGCGCCTCCCGACACGTTTGCTTGTCGGTAGCTTGCTCAGCGATGTCCAGCATGTGCGCAGCCCAGAACCCCAGCATACGCATCCCCTGAGCTTGAGCTTTGAGGGTCATAAGCACCTTACTCATGGCCGGGTGCAGGGCGATGGGGTCGGCAGCCTCCGATGCCCCTTCCGGCCGCGGAACAGCGCGCATCTGACGGCGCTCCCATGCATAGGCGGTGGCTTGCTGCCTGGCGAATTCGGCATGCCCCAAACCTTGTAACCCGACATGCAACCGAGCGCCATTCATCATGACGAACATCGCTGCAAGCCCCTGGTGCGGCTGTCCCAACAACCACCCCGTGGCGCCTTCGAAGCGCAGGCTGCAGGTGGCGCTGCCTTTGATTCCCATCTTGTGTTCAATACCGTCGCACACCACTCCATTGGCAACCGCATCAATCCATTTCGGAACTAGGAACAAGGATATCCCTCGCGTGCCTTCTGGGGCTCCTGGCAGTCGGGCCAGAACAAGGTGGAGGATATCGTCCGTGAGATCGTGTTCTCCGCCGGAGATGAAAAGCTTGGTCCCATGGATAAGATAGCTACCGTCTTCGGAAGGCTCTGCGCGACAGCGCAACAAACCCACGTCGCTTCCGGCCTGGGGCTCAGTCAAACACATTGTGGGCAAACATGTACCGCTTACCAACCCAGACAGATAGGTCGCCTTGATCTCTTCGCTGGCAAACTGTTTGACGCACTCGTAGGCTCCATGCGCGATACCTGGATACATCGCCCAAGCATGGTTTGTGGAGTAGAGCATTTCCAGCAAGCCGACATTCAGTAGCTGGGGCAGCCCCTGCCCTCCCGACTCAACTTCGCACGCCAGCGACGGCCAACCCGCTTCGACGTAGGCCTGGTAGGCAGCCGCGAATCCATCCGGGGTCTTTACCTGGCCCTGTTCAAGCCGACAACCCTGGCGGTCCCCCGGTGCATTCAGCGGAGCGAGTTGTTCCTGGGCGAAGCGCGCGGCCTCTTCCAGTACCTGCGCCGCCAGCGGGTAATCGATATCGGCAAAGGCCGGGGTTTGCTCCCAGTCCTTCCGGGCATCGAGCCAATGTTCGATGACGAAGCGCATGTCATCTAACGGAGCTTGGTAGTTCAGCATTTGCCTTAACCTTTACGAGTGAGCAGGATTTTCCAGCAGCAACGCGATGCCCTGGCCACCACCAATGCATGCAGCGGCGACCCCATAACGGGTACCTCGGGCTTGAAGCTGACGGGCCACGCTGTGCACCAGGCGAAGCCCAGTAGCAGCCAGCGGATGCCCCAAGGCAATGGCACCGCCATTGCGGTTGAGTCGTTGCAGGTCCAGGTCAAGTTCACGCACCACCGCCAGAACCTGGGCAGCCTGAGCCTCATTGATTTCCAGGCTGTCGATTGCGTCCAACTGCAGGCCATAGCCATCGAGCAACAAGCGGATAGCCGGTGCTGGGCCAATGCCCATGAGTTCAGGTGGCACGCCGACCACTGCGCACGCCCGCACATACGCGAGAGGCTGTGCATTCGCCTGCCGGACATCCCCCACCAGAGCAGCAGCAGCACCATCAACCAGAGCGCAGCTGTTACCTGCGGTCTGGACCGAGTCCGGAGTTACTGCCGCCAATGCGGCTAGAGCCTCGAAGCTGGTTTCACGAGGGTGGGTATCACTGGCAACAGACCCAATTTTTCTCGGCAGTGTGATTGATCGGGATCGATAACCGGGTAGGTCGAAACTTGCGCTCGTGACTGGCAAAATCTCAGGGGAGAACCATTCTTGCTCGCGGGCACGCATCGCGCGCTCGAAGCTGGTCAGCGCGTAGTGATCAACATCCTCGCGGCCGATGCCATAACGATTGGCAAGATTCTGCGCGGTATCGATCATCGTCTGGCCGATGGCTGGGTCTATGAGCGCCTCCCAGAGAAAATCTTTGAACCCCACTGGTGCGCCCAGGCGAAAACCTCCGCGATGTTCGTAACTGGCGATCGGATTACGGGACATGGATTCAGCCGCAACGCAGAGCGCCAGTCGACTTATGCCTCGCTCAATGTGTTGCCCGGCCTGGCGAAGAAGTTCCAGCCCCGTGCCGCAGATCCGTTGTATTGCCAGCGCCGGGACCTCCAGCGGCACCCCCGCATACAATCCAACGTGGCGGGGTAGCATGTAGGCGTCAAAACTGGCTTGAGCCATGCTGCCGGCCAGCACAGTTTCCACTTGAGCTGCGTCAACCTCGGTGCGTGCTAGAAGGCCTTTGGCAACGAAAATCCCCAGGTCGATCGGCGACACCTGGGCTAGCGGACCGCAATAATCGACCCACGGGGTCCGCGCAGCAGCCAAAACTCCGACCTGATCAAAAGTCTCGAATTGCCCTTTCAATTACCCACCTCGACATGCACACACAAGGGGTGCGACTCGGAATACAGTGCGTCGATAACAGAGCTTCGCCTGTCCAATACGACCCGTTGGTTCAGTGAGCCTTTATCAGTGAGTTCGCCTGCTTCTACGCTGGGAGCCTCGGCCATCAAGCAGGCCCAGGCGATCTGCGAAGAAATGCCTGTCGCATCCTTGTTCAGGCCAAGGAGAAGACCACGCAACCAATCCTGGACGGCCATAGCACTCAAGACATCGCACGGCTCTACGCTCAGAGGCCTACCTGCCAGTTCGCGGCAGGCCGTCACGTTGGGAAAAATCAGCAGACCAAGTTGCCGACGATCAGGCCCAGTGACCACTACATCCTGGACATAAGGAGCACCTAGCTGAAGTACACGGGCACGCAATGGCCCAACGCTGACGAAAACTCCGTTGCTAAGCTTGAAGTCCTCTGCAATCCGGCCATCGAACATCAATCCCCACTCAGGGTGGGCCAGATCAGCGAATCTGAGTGCGTCACCAGAGCAGTAATAACCTTCGTCGTCGAAAGCTAGCTGGTTGAGATCCTCCTGGCGCCAGTAGCCCGGCATCACATGGGGACCTCGGAAACGTGCCTCCAGTTTGCCTTCAACCGGCGCTAGCTTGATCTCGCATCCCGGTGCTGGGAGCCCGACATAGCCGGCCATGGACAAAGGGCCGGTCGTGAATGTGCAGGAGGGCGCCGTCTCGGTCATGCCCAAGCTGGCCATCATTCGGATCCGCGCTCCGCAATGCTGCTCAGCCACCCTGTCCAGCCGCGCCCATACCGACTCCCCTAGACCGGCGCCGGCAAAAAAGAACAACTTCATGCGCGAGAAGAATGACTCCCGGAGCTCTACGTCCTGCTCCAGGGCGTTGACTAACTCTTCCCAGCCTTTGGGAACGGTTAGGTACGCAGTGGGAGAAACTTCCTTGAGGTTGCGTAGCGTCTCGTGAAAAAGCTGGGGAGTTGGACGGCCATCATCCAGGTACAGAGTGCCGCCGTTGTACAGCACGATGCCGATGTTGTGACTGCCGCCAAAGGTGTGATTCCAAGGCAGCCAGTCCACTAACACAGGAGGCTCATGGGCGAATTCAGGAAAGGTTTGCAGCAGCATTTGCTGGTTGGTGCATAGCATCCGCTGCGTAGTAACTACGGCCTTGGGCAGCTTGGTAGATCCACTGGTGAAGAGGAACTTGGCAATAGTATCCGGACCTGTCTGGGCGTATGCCTGATCGGCCGAAACAGTGCTTATGGGGTCCAGAAGGCTGTTGAAAGTTCGGTAGGAACGACCGCTCACCTCCCCTTCAACCACCAACAAGGGAGTCTCCGCTGGAACCACCGCAGCGATGGCCTTCTCAAATGCTAAGCCGTCGGCGGCCATCACGAGCCCTGGCTGCAAAACATCGAAGATGTGCCGGAGCTTGCGAAAGTCTTTGGCCACCAAGGAATATGCTGGTGACACTGGACAGTAAGGTACACCGATGTACATAGCCGCGAACGCCAGCTGGAGATGTTCCAGGTCGTTCCCCGAAAGAATCACCAGTGGTCGCTGGGGGCTGAGGTGGTACTGGTTCAAGTGGGCGGCAAGCAGACGCACCCGCTGCAGCATTTCGCGATAGCTGATGCGCTGCCACTGTCCTCGGCAACTGCGTCGAGCAACAAACGTCTGCTCGCCCCTTTCCTTCGACCACCGTATCAAGCGATCGAGAATGCTCGCCGGCGTCTTTTCGAGTGGCTCTTTGGAAACCAAATATAAGTTGCCGCCACGCTCGCACACGTCCACATCTGGCTGTGACAGCGCAACCTGGCGGTAGGGTACGGAAGACCGTCGAACAAGGGCTTCTTCACTCACCGCTGCGACCTCCAGCCGAGCGCTACAAGACTGCAGCGCCCAGCCATTCCATGACATGAAACCGTTGGCGCACTTCAGATCGGGTAGTGGCGCGGACCGTTCTGTACCGTGACCCAACGCAGTTGAGTGAAGTAGTCGATGCTGGCACTAGAGCCAAAGCTGCCGTATCCGCTGGACTTCACACCGCCAAAAGGCATGTGCGCCTCATCGTGAACGGTCGGACCATTGATGTGACAGATTCCAGACTCGACTCGTTGAGCAAGAGTCAGCGCGCGCGACGTATCGCGACTGAAGATCGAGGCCGAAAGCCCGAACTCGGAATCGTTGGCCAGGCGCAGAATATCCTCATCCCCAGTCGCTCGAATCAGCACAGCTACCGGGCCGAAGGACTCCTCCCGATACAACCGCATCTGTGAAGTGACTCGATCCAGCAGTACCGGCTGCATCACGCTGCCTTGGCTCTCACCACCTGCCAACAGGACCGCACCCTTCTCGATCGCGTCCTCTACCAAGGCCATGACGCGGGACGTTGCCCGACTGTCGATCAGCGAACCCAAAACAGCTTCGCCTGGGAGCCCCGCCCGAAGGCTCAACACTTTGCGTTGCAACCGTGCAGCAAAGTCGTCAGCAACATGCTCATCGACGATCAGACGTTCAGTGGACATGCAGATCTGACCTTGGTTGAAGTAGGCGCCGAAAGCCGCTGCTTCCACTGCCTGATCCAGGTCGGCGTCATCCAGCACCATGAACGGGGCTTTGCCACCCAGCTCCAATACAGCCGGTTTCAAGTGGCGTGCCGCCAACTGGCCAATGATTTTTCCCACATGCGTGGAGCCAGTGAAGTTGACACGACGCACCGCCGGGTTGGCGATCAGACGCTCGACGATGGCAGGAGCATCCTCCGGGGCGTTGCTGATGACATTGACCACGCCATCACCGAGTCCGGACTCCTGCAACACCTCACCAATCAACGCGTGAACGGCAGGACTGTGCTCGGAAGCCTTCAGCACCACGGTGTTGCCGCAGGCCAAAGGCATGGCAATCGCTCGGGTTCCTAAGATGATGGGGGCGTTCCAGGGCGCGATCCCCAGAACAACTCCGCAAGGTTGACGTAAAGCCATTGCGAAGTTGCCGGGGACGTCTGAAGGGATAACCTCGCCCTTGATCTGGGTAGTCATCCCCGCGGCATCACGCAACATATTCGCCGCGAGCTTCACGTTAAAGCCGTACCAGTCTGCAGTGGCACCTGTTTCGGCAGCGAGTGCCATGAAGCGATCACTGCGTACCTCGAGCAGTCGCGCCGCTTCCAGCAGGCGAGCACGGCGTTCAGCGGGACCCAGCGCGGACCAGACAGGGAAGGCTTGCTGGGCAGCAGCTACAGCACTATCAGCATCGGCCAGCGTAGCAGCGGCTACCCGACTGACGACCTCTCCGGTAAAGGGATTGTGACGCTGGAACACCGCCCCATTGGACGACGGGCGTGCTACGCCACCAATCAGCAAAGGCACTTCAAACATTCCGGCAGCTCCTCAAACTCATTCTGGTTCGCTTACCGGAGGCCAGACACACCTGACCTCCGGCCCCCGATCAACGACGGTAAGCCTGCAGGCCCGGCTTGATGGCCTTGTCGTCCAAGAACTGCTTGAGGCCTTGCTCGCGACCATGCTCGGGATCGCGCAACTGAGCCTGGTCGAGCTTGGCGTAGAGGTAGTCTTCACCCTGTTCCCAGGTCAGTTCCCGGCAACGTTTGAAACCGTTCTTCGCGGCGCGCAGGACCACCGGGTTTTTGTCCAGCAGGTCGGAGGCCAACTCGATGACCGCATCGCGCAGCTCAGCCAGGGGCACGCTGCGATTGACCAGACCCATCTGGGCGGCCTTGGGACCTTCGAAGGTCTTGCCGGTCATGATGTAGTACAGCGATTCGCGGTGACCGACGGTATCGGCCATGGCCTTGCTCACCAGGTTGCCCGGCGGAATGCCCCAGTTGATTTCGGAGAGACCGAAGGTGGCCTCGTCGGCGCAGATGGCCAGGTCGCAAGCTACCAGCGGGCTGAAGCCGCCACCGAAGCACCAACCGTTGACCATGGCGATAGTGGGCTTGCTGTACATGCGCAGGCGCTTCCACTGCCACTCCGAAGCTTCGCGACGAATCTTTTCCTGGAACACCTCAGGAGCGTTGTCGATCTCGCGGAAGTACTCCTTCAGATCCATGCCAGCAGTCCAGGCGGTGCCCGCCCCAGTCAATACCAGGACGCCAGCTTCAGGATCCTGCTCGATCACGTCCAGGATTTCGCCCATCTCACGGTTGAGCGTAGGGCTCATGGCGTTGCGCTTTTCCGGGCGGTTAAGGGTTACCCAGGCGATACCTTCCTCGACCTGGACGGTTACGGTTTTCCAGCGGTTCTCGTACTTGCTCATATCACGCACCTCTTGCTGTGGTGACCTCAAGGTATGCCCGTATTTTAGTTATGTCAATTAACTATTTTTTTAGAGCAACCGCTAATCGAACAGAATTTTAAGGCGAAAACCGACACATCAGTTAGACGTATTAACTTTAATCGCTGGGGATGCCTGCAACCTACTTACACCCGATGCCGAACGCTTTAGACCAGGGGTTTCAGCGGAATAGGCAGGATAAGAATTGTCGAGTCGTCCATTGAGCACTGGATGAACGCTGGATGAAAAACGCCCTTCAATCCATGAAAAGTCCAATAACTGAATCGAAATTTGCCTTCAAAGTAAGGTTTTACCAACCAAAAATACTGGAGAACCAACCAAGGCATGGTCCCCATGGACCAGATGAGGACAACAACAATGAAGACCCAGGTCGCCATCATCGGCGCCGGCCCGTCCGGCCTTCTGCTCGGCCAGCTGCTGCACAAGGCCGGTATCGACAACATCGTCATCGAACGCCGGAGCCCGGAGTACGTCCTCGGCCGCATCCGTGCCGGGGTGCTGGAGCAGGGCATGGTCGACCTGCTGCGCGAAGCGGGCGTCAATGAGCGCATGGACCGCGACGGCCTGGTCCATGACGGCTTCGAGCTGGCCTTCGACGGCCGCCGCGAACACATCGACCTCAAGGGCCTGACCGGCGGCAAGACGGTGATTATCTACGGCCAGACCGAAGTCACCCACGACCTGATGGAGGCCCGCGCCGCCTCGGGCGCGCGCAGCTTCTACAACGCCGCCCAGGTCCAGCCCCACGACCTGAAGGGCGATGCGCCCTACGTCACTTTCGAGCAGGACGGCGAGCTGTTCCGCCTGGATTGCGACTACATCGCCGGCTGCGACGGCTTCCATGGCGTGTCGCGCAAATCCATCCCGGCCGGGGTGCTCAGGGAGTTCGAACGCGTCTACCCCTTTGGCTGGCTCGGCGTGCTGGCCGACACCCCGCCGGTGAGCGACGAACTGATCTACGCCAACCACGAGCGCGGCTTCGCCCTGTGCAGCATGCGTTCGCCCACCCGCACCCGCTATTACGTGCAGGTCTCGGCTGAGGAAAGGGTCGAGGACTGGTCCGACGAACGTTTCTGGGAAGAGCTGAAAAGCCGCCTGCCGGAGCAGACCGCGGCGAAGCTGGTCACAGGCCCCGCCATCGAGAAGAGCATCGCCCCGCTGCGCAGCTTCGTGGTGGAGCCCATGCAGTACGGCCGCCTGTTCCTGCTGGGCGACGCCGCCCACATAGTCCCGCCCACCGGCGCCAAGGGCCTGAACCTGGCCGCCAGCGACGTCAACACCCTGTTCCGCATCCTGCTGAAGGTCTACGGCGAAGGTCGCACCGAGCTGCTGGAGCAGTACTCCGCCATCTGCCTGCGACGCATCTGGAAGGCCGAGCGCTTCTCCTGGTGGATGACCTCGCTGCTGCACCGCTTCCCGGAAACCGACGCCTTCGGCCGCCGCATGCAGCAGACCGAACTGGACTACTACGTAGGGTCCGAGGCCGGCCGCAAGACCATCGCCGAGAACTATGTGGGCCTGCCCTACGAGTCTATCGAATAGACGCTCTTTGACTCCGTGTTTGACCCTCGGGAGCTGCGACCCAGCTTCGGGGGTCCTTTTTTTTGGTTCATCGCGCTTTCCCGGGGAAGGCGGCCTTGATTTTCAGGAAGAAGTAGACCGAGTCCCGAAAGCCATAGGCCATGCGCTTGATCACCTTGATGCGGTTGTTCACGCCCTCCAGGACACTGGTG